>JABDRK010000175.1 GCA_013041785.1 Eudoraea sp. | reverse complement strand
CAGTAAGGTTGGCATCGCCTACAATGGTCCCGATCTGAAAGCGATGGCGCATGGCTACCCCCCGGTTGGTAACCTTAAAACATCCCGATTCTGTTACTTCTACTTTTTTATATTCATCGTAAGCCTGCAGACTCTGACTTCCCAGGGCGATAAAATTCAACAGCCACTCCCATTCTCCACGGCCCATTGCCTGATAGCAGAATGTATTCTTTACTTCCGTGTAGATTTCCTCCGGATAAAACCCGTCGGAAACGGCCAGGGTGGTCAGGTACTGTACCAGGACATCATAGCTATTCAGGTATGGGATGCGGTCTTCCACGGCCTTTTCCTTTACGGCTTGCTGCAGTGCAGAGGCTTCCACGAGTTCAATGGCATGTGTGGGTAAGAAATATATGACACTTTCCTTTCCTGGCCTGTGCCCACTTCTTCCAGCGCGTTGCAGGAATCTTGCCACCCCTTTCGGGCCTCCGATCTGTACCACGGTTTCCACTGGGGCAAAGTCAACCCCAAGATCAAGGCTTGAGGTACATACTACTGCTTTAAGGCTTTCGTTACGTATGGCCTGTTCCACCCACAAACGGGTTTCCTTATTGATACTGCCATGGTGCATAGCAATTTCCCCTGCCAATTCCGGGTGTTTTTCAAGGAGTTTTTGAAACCAGATCTCACACTGGCTGCGTGTATTGGTGAAGATCAGTGTTGTTTTGCTCTGTTCGATAACAGGAATTACAGATTCCAGCAATCTCAATCCCAGGTGGCCCCTCCAGGGAAAGGTCTCCATGGTTTCGGGGATAATACTTTTTACGGTGATTTTTTTGTTGAGCTGCGCTTTTAGCAAAACCGAGTTTTTGAGATAGTCGGTGTTTGGGCCCAGCAATACTTCACGAGCTTCTTCCAGGTTGCCAATAGTAGCTGAGATCCCCCAAATCCGCATATATGGGCAAATGGTTTTCAGCCTGGATAAGCCCAGCTCCATCTGCACCCCCCGTTTGGTACCCAGGAGTTCATGCCATTCATCAACCACAATAGCTGAACAGGATTTAAATATACTGGGGTAACCCTTGGTAGCCAGCAGCAATTGAAGGCTTTCCGGAGTTGTAATCAGCAGGTCTGGCATTGATCTGCGCTGTTTCTGGCGCTCAGCGGTGGAGGTGTCCCCGGTTCGGATCCCCACGGTCAATTGTGTGCCCAGGTCGTGGCTAACTCGCTCGGCAGATTGTTTGATTTCCTGAGACAGGGCCCGCAGGGGAGTTATCCATATGGCTTTCAGGCCTTTTTTATGTTTGTTTTTGTAATCCGGGTTTTGGGTGATATAATTAAGTACAATGGGGAACCAGAGCGCATAGGTTTTACCGCTACCGGTTGGTGCATTTAACAGACCGTTTTTTCCATCGAGGAAGGCAGTCCAGGTATCTTTCTGGAAGGTGTGTGGGGTCCAGTTTTGCCGGCTGAACCAATTCTCAGCGATATGAAACAATTCGGTCTTGTTCATCAAAAGCTTGGAGATTTCTGTATGGTTTTCACCTGATGTTTTTGGGATGTTATGTCTGAGGTACTCCAGCGTATTGGTATTTTCACAGCGGGTATAATTTACAAATTTAAGGGGGACCTTATGACACATTTAGTATAGATTTGGGAAACCACCCGACCGAAATTTTTAAGCCGTGGCCCTCGATTTTTGCTGGGAAAAAAAGTATCTTTGTATGATCTAAAGTTGAGAACACTATGCCTATTGTTGATTTATACAGACACAGTGCGAAAAGGAAAAGTTTGGCGCATTTTGCCACTCTTGCTTCACTTGCTGCCGTGGATGGTGAAATTAACCCTGCAGAGAAAAGGGTAATAGACCGATTTGCCGATAAATTTGATATTACTGAAGCAGAGTACAAGGAGGTCATGAAAAAATCCAACAGATATCCTATTGATCCTATCCACAGTCAAAAGGAGCGTTATGAAAGGTTGTTTGACCTCTTCAGGATAATATATGCCGATCATAATATTGACGCAGAAGAAATGGGCCTGATCAAAAAGTATGTTTTGGGCTTAGGGTTTCCCACGGCCATAGCAGATAGTATCGTTGAAAAGTCCGTGGCTATATTCACTGGAAGGATCTGGTTTGAAGATTATTATGCCTTTATGAAAAAATAGCTGCGCTTTCTGCCATTTTTCCACAAGCAGGGCTGGTCAGGAATTGGGGTGTTTCGCCATGAATTCCTCAGCCTTCTCCACCATCAGACGACTTCCACAGAAGAAAGGAACGCGTTCGTGCAGTTCCGTAGGCTGAATTTCCATAATCCGATTGTATCCATCACTGGCTTTGCCATTGGCTTGTTCAGCCAGGAAGGCCATAGGATTGCACTCATATAATAACCTGAGCTTACCCTTGCTTGCCTTGCTGCTTCTCGGATATATGTAAATACCCCCTT
>JABDRK010000112.1 GCA_013041785.1 Eudoraea sp. | reverse complement strand
TAGGATAACCTATCACGGAGGTACCCCCATTTTCCCTAAATCGCTTAATGAATACCAGGAAACAGCCCTGCATAGTATACGCGAAAATTTCAAGCAAGACAAGGTGATGTTATTGCATGGGGTGACTTCCTCCGGGAAAACGGAGCTCTATGTTAATCTCGTGGAGGAGGAACTGAAAAAGGGTAAGCAGGTGCTCTACCTCCTGCCTGAAATTGCCCTTACTACACAATTGATTGTCAGGCTGCAAAAGTATTTCGGACAACAATTGTCTGTTTACCATTCCCGTTACAACCCCCAGGAAAGGGTAGAGGTATGGAACAATGTCCTGCGTAAACATTCAAAAGCCCAACTGGTAGTAGGGGCGAGGTCGGCCTTGTTTTTACCTTATCAGGAATTGGGCTTAGTCATTATTGACGAAGAGCACGAGACTTCCTACAAGCAATTTGACCCGGCACCAAGATACCATGCCCGTGATGCTGCCGTGGTCCTTGGTAAGCTCCATGGAAGCAAGGTGCTTTTGGGTTCTGCAACCCCCAGCCTGGAAAGTTACCACAACGCACAAACAGGCAAGTATGGCTATGCCCGGATAACCCGGAGGTATGGAAATGTGCTGATGCCGGAGATTGAGTTGGTAGATATCAAAGATAAGATCAGGAGAAAGCGGATGCAGGGACATTTTTCAGATCGTCTGGTAACCGAAATTGCGGAAACACTTGCTGAAAAAGAACAGGTGATTTTATTTCAGAATCGCCGGGGATATGCACCGGTTTTGGAGTGCAAAACCTGTGGACATACACCGCAATGCCCGAACTGTGATGTGAGTCTAACCTATCACAGGCAAAGGAATCAGCTGCGCTGCCATTACTGCGGTCATCACACCCCTTTACATACCTCCTGTGAGGCATGTGGCAGCTTTACTCTGGACACTAAGGGATTTGGAACAGAACAGGTGGAACAAGAGCTTAAAGAGCTGTTTCCTGAAGCTTCGGTAGGAAGGATGGACCTGGACACTACCCGGGGGAAACACGCCTACCAGAACATTATTTCTGCCTTTGAGGATCAGAAAATCGATATTCTGGTCGGCACCCAAATGGTAACCAAGGGATTGGACTTCAGGCATGTGAATTTGGTGGGAATAATGAATGCCGATGCCCTCCTTAATTTTCCTGATTTCAGGGCCCATGAGCGGAGCTTTCAATTGCTGACCCAGGTAGCCGGACGTGCCGGCCGTACTCAAAAACGGGGTAAGGTCATTATACAGACTTACAATCCTTTCCATCAAATTCTAAAACAGGTTTCCACCGGGGATTATGAGGGGATGTATAAGGAACAATGTTATGAACGGGAACAGTTTCAATACCCACCCTATTACCGAATCATCAAGATTACGCTGAAGCATAAAGATTTTAGCAAGCTTAATGAAGCTTCAGCCTGGTTTGGACAGGCCTTGCGGTCTGCCTTTCAATTTCCGATACTGGGACCAGAATTCCCGCCCATTGCACGTATCCGCAACCAATACCTGAAAAACATCCTGGTTAAAATACCCAGGGAATACTCCCTGACCAAAACGAAAAATGGCATTAAAAGAATCGAACGATCCTTTAATGCCATTGCTCAGTACCGTGGGGTACGTATTATTTACAATGTCGATTTCTTCTGATCAGAAGTTGCTCAGCGCTTCTGCTAATTCAGTTTTCTTATTCCTGCTCAATGGAATAGAACGTCCGCTAACCTCCACATTCTTACTGTTGAATTTCTCAATCTTTTCAAGATTTACAATGTAAGATTTATGGATCCTGAGGAACTTTTCTGCAGGAAGTTGCTTTTCGAAGGCTTTCATGGTGGAAAGAATAACAATATTGGCCTCGTCTGTAACCAATTTGATATAATCACCAAGTGCTTCAATCCATTTAATATCGTTGAGGATTACCTTGCGTTTTTTAAGGTTACTTTTAACGAAAATGTGCTCTTCGTCCTCATTAACCTGATGCATTTGTTCATACTTGGTAACCGCCCGCTTCACCGACGCGTCAAAACGTGCCATAGTAATCGGTTTGTGCAGGTAATCAGTAACGTCGTAATCGAAAGCTTTCAGTGCATAATCTGGCTTTCCGGTAATCAGGATAACTTGTGGTGGATTTTCCAGGGATTCCAGGAGGTCAAAACCGCTGATAATCGGCATTTCAACATCGAGGAAAATGAGATCAATTTCATTGTTCTTGATCCCGTTTTTAGCCTCAATAGCATTGCTATAGTCAGCAATAAGCGTTAAGTTGGGATGATTGTTAACTAGTTTTGCAACTGCCATACGTTGCATAGAGGAATCATCGACAACGATACTTCTAAGTTTCATAAATGGTTGATTTGTGGGGTTAAATCATCGACAAATTACTGAAAAAACACGTTCAACAACAACAAAAGTTGCTAACAATGTTCAGATTATTGTGAAAAAGGCGATGACCATACATTTTTGCGTTTTCGGTTAAGTTCAGATTTAGAGATTTATATGCATAAACGAAGATTTTTTTGATTTCTTGTGCTTGGCGGTAATTTTTATTACTTTTGCGCTCCTTAAAATAATAACATATTATGAATCACTACGAAACTGTTTTCATTCTAAATCCCGTTCTATCTGATACGCAGATAGAGGAAACAGTAAAGAAATTTGAAGATTTCTTGAAGAAACAAGGCGCCAAAATGGTGGTCAAAGAAAATTGGGGGCTGAAAAAGCTTGCGTATCCCATACAGAACAAAAAAAGTGGTTTTTACCATTTGTTTGAATTCGCCGCTCCCGGAGAGGCTATTAATCCCTATGAGCAGGAATTCAAGAGAGACGAGCGCGTAATGCGTTTTCTAACTGTGAAGCTCGACAAACACGCAATCGCCTGGGCGGAAAAACGCAGGGAAAAATTAAACATTAAAGCGTAGTACGGATGGCCACATTACAACAACAAGCAAAAGGTAAAAAAGATGGGGAGATTCGATATCTGACCCCGCTTAACATTGAGACAAGTAAGCAGAAGAAATACTGCAGGTTCAAAAAGTCCGGAATCAAGTATATAGATTACAAAGACCCGGATTTCCTGATGAAACTGGTAAATGAGCAAGGGAAGTTACTTCCCAGAAGGCTCACGGGTACTTCCCTGAAGTATCAGCGGAAAGTAGCGCAGGCCGTGAAAAGAGCGCGTCATCTGGCGTTAATGCCTTATGTAGGAGATCTGTTAAAGTAAAAGCTGAGGATCATGGAACTTATATTAAAAGAAGACGTTCAAAACCTAGGGTTTAAGGACGACCTGGTAAAAGTTAAAAACGGTTACGGTAGAAACTACCTGATCCCGAATGGGTTGGCTGAGTTGGCTACTCCTTCAGCTAAAAAGGTACTTGCTGAGAACCTCAGGCAGAAAGCACACAAGGAAAAGGAATTGGTTGACGCAGCCAATACCACAGCAACGGCCCTTAAAGATCTTGAGGTAAAGATTACGGCAAAAGCCGGAACCGGAGACAAGCTTTTTGGTTCGGTTAGCAATATCGACCTGGCAGCAGCCCTCGAAAAGGAAGGCCACGAGATTGACCGCAAGTACATTAGCATAAAAGGAGGTTCAATCAAAAGGACCGGACCCTATGAAGCCCAGATCAGGCTGCATCGGGAAGTGATCGTTGATTTCCCCTTTGAAGTGATCGCCGAGAACAAATAGTTTTCACGATAGATAAGACTAAAGAGCCATGCCTGCATGGCTCTTTTTATTTGACAAAAGGAGCATTATAATTACCGTTTTCCAAAATGAAGTACGCAAGGCTTACCCGGGAGCAGTTTGAGGAGATGAATCAGGAGTTTATCAATTTCCTGGCTACCCAGTCCATTACGGCAGAGGAATGGGAAAAACTAAAGACTGAGAAGCCAGAGGTGGCTGAGCAAGAACTGGATGTGTTTAGTGATCTGGTTTGGGAAGGCGTACTGAGTAAAGTGGAATACCTGGAAAATATTTCAGAACAGCATATGCACTTGTTCTACCTTGCGGAAAAGGAGATGAAACTTTTATCCGTAAAAGTGCATAATCCGGAGGCGGATCTCACCACAGCCGAGGGATTTGCCTGGTTCAAGAGGTACTGGCAGTCCGATTATGTAGAATACCTTACCGCTTCCAAAGCATACTCTGAAGACAGAAATCAGGACAAGTTTGAGCTCATTAAACAGGGGGGCGTGATCACCAGGGGTGATTTGTACCGCTGGTTTGAAAAGATCATTGGCGAATAACAAATCAATGTGGTCCGGGTAGCAGCAATCTTTTATCTTTGCACAATATTCATTATCCATGCCACAAAAACCAGCTATCCCCAAAGGCACACGCGATTTTAACCCAGGCGAGGTAGTCCGGCGCCAATATATCATCAATACCATAAAAAAGCAGTTCACTGCTTTTGGCTTCCTGCCTATTGAGACGCCGGCTATGGAGAATTATGATACCCTGATGGGGAAATATGGAGATGAAGGGGACCGGCTGATTTTCAAAATTCTCAATTCCGGGGATTTTATAAGCAAGGTGGATGATGTGACTTACAGCTCAAAAAATTCCAAATCCCTAACTCCTAAAATATCGGATAAGGCGCTGCGCTATGACCTAACTGTGCCCTTTGCACGCTATGTGGTCATGCATCAGAACGAAATCGATTTTCCTTTCAAACGCTACCAGGTCCAGCCGGTTTGGCGCGCCGACCGTCCGCAGAAAGGGCGTTTCAGGGAGTTTTATCAATGCGATGCAGATGTAGTGGGCCCAAAGTCGCTCTGGCAGGAAATTGAATTCATCCAATTGTATGACGCGGTTTTTAGCGACCTGGGAATTGAAGGGGTATGCCTCAAATTGAATAACCGCAAAGTGCTGTCAGGCATTGCGGAAGTGATAGGTGCCAAACAGCAACTTATCAACTTTACTGTGGCCCTGGATAAGCTGGATAAAATCGGACAGGAAGGAGTGATAAAGGAAATGAAACAAAAAGGGATCTCTGACCAGGCTGTAGAGAAGGCGAGGCCACTGTTTACTATGACGGGGAACTCAAAAGACCAGCTTGGGCAGTTAAGCCTGTTCCTGGCAGAAAGTGAAGTCGGTATGGAAGGGATTGGAGAATTGAAGTTTATCCTGGACACCCTGGCTGAATTGGGCCTGGAAGGAATAGCTCTTGAGATCGATGTTACCCTGGCCAGGGGACTGAATTACTACACCGGTGCAATAATGGAAGTTGCAGCGCCGGAAGGAGTTTCCATGGGTTCAATAGGTGGTGGGGGTCGCTATGACGACCTTACCGGGATCTTTGGACTGAAAGACG
>JABDRK010000056.1 GCA_013041785.1 Eudoraea sp. | reverse complement strand
GCATGGCCACCAGGGAAGAGGATTTAACCCCCAATTGAGTTACTACAAGGACAAAAAGGACAACTTTTAAACTTATTTTGATAAAGCTTTGCAGGAACGATTCCAGTGCCAGGTCATAATCTTTTTTATCAAAAAATCGTTTTACAAAATGGTTTATAAACCGTATGACCCAAAGTCCAAGTATCAGAATTACAACAGCTACGATCAGGTCGGGGATGAATGCCCATAGCCAGTCCATAGCTTGTTCCGCGAATCGCTGAATGTCCGTTATTTTATCCATAAATAGAAAGGGTTAAAACGTTTGTTACTGGGATGCAAATTTAGTAAACGTACTTCTAAAAAAAGCTATTCTGCCTGGGCTGAATTTGTTTCAGCGCCTCTGTAGGCGCACTTACCGGGAGTTTACAAGACCCTTTCTGACAAACATATAAAAAGGTCTCTCCGTCTACATAACGCTTTTCCAGCAGCGGAAGATTACTCTCACCAAGGGCCCCGGCCATAATACTGTTAGGCAGGTAGTTCTGTTGTAAAAATTTGCGGTCTTCCAGGCTTTCCGGTCCTAAGATAGCTACTTCATAAAAAGGATTGGCAGTAAACAGCACAAGGTGCAGCCAGTTGGCGTAACCGGAAACATCTTCATCAAAATTACCCTGAACTGCTTTCATCATATTCAGGGCGGTTTCCTCATAGGACTCCTTATACAGGTGTTTTGACAAATAAAACAGATTTTTTGCCATGATTGAGTTCGATGCGGGAATAACGTTATCGTTGGTTTCCAATGTCCTTCGGATTACAAATTCGTCCTGTTTTGAAGTGAAATAGAACAGGCCTGAGGCATCATCATAGAAATTCTCTAGGCAGTATTCGGCCAAAGATTCTGCCTTTTTCAACCACTGCTCATCGAATGTGACCTCGTAGATCCCCAAAAATGCGTCAATAACACTGGCATAATCTTCCAAATAGCCATTCAGGGTACTTTTGCCTTCCTTATGGTTATGGAAAAGGCCCCCGTCAGCTTTCATCATATTGTCAGCAATAAAAGAGGCATTTTTAAGTGCCATGTCCAGGTATTTTTTATTGCCAAGTAATTTATAGGCATCCACCAAACCTTTTAGCATAAGACCGTTCCAGGAAGCCAGAATTTTATCGTCTAGTCTGGGGCGTTCACGTTCTGCACGTCTTTCTAATAAACGGTTTTTGCTTTCAGAGATCTTATCTGTAAGTTCACTTACAGTAATTCCTAGATTTTTAGCAATTTCGGCATCGCTCCGGTTGCGGATCAGGACAAATTTTCCTTCTTCCCAAAACCCGAAAGGATTGATATTGTAGTATTCTTTAAAAATGGGGAAATCGTCTCCCAATATTTGTTGTAACTCCTCGGCCTTCCAGACATAATAGGCCCCTTCTTCCAGATTTCCGGCTTCGTCATTGCTATCGGCATCCAGGGAAGAATAGAATGCCCCCGATTCATCTGTAAGTTCCCTTACAACAAAGGCTATGGTTTCCTCAACGGTCTTGCGGTATAGCTCGTTTTGCGTGTATGCATAAGCCTTTGCGTAAAGACTCACCAACTGACCATTGTCGTACAGCATTTTCTCGAAATGTGGAACATGCCATTTGGCATCCACTGAATAGCGTGAAAATCCTCCGCCCAGTTGATCGTAGATACCTCCATAGGCCATTTTGGTCAGGGTAAGATTAAGATAATTCTGTATGTCCAGGTCATCTTCGGCCCAGGCATAATGAAGAAGAAAATCCAGGTTTACGGGCATCATAAATTTTGGAGCCCTTTTATATCCGCCCATTTCCAGGTCGAAAAAGGAAGTCCATTTGTCTAAGGCCGTTCGAAGCTGTTCTTTGGTATAAAGGTCTGGATTCTCATGAGGAGGGATAAGGTTGATCTCCCTGATGCCTTGTGCAAGATCGCGTGCATAATCGATCACTTTATTCGGTTCTTCAGCATAAAGGTCGCTTAATTGTATCAGCACCTTCATCCAGTCTTCTTTTTTTACATAGGTAGCACCCCAAAAAGGCCTGCCATCGGGCAGTGCGACAACATTCAGGGGCCATCCACCGCGACCGGTCATCATTTGTACAGCATCCATATAGATCTGGTCGATGTCTGGCCGTTCTTCCCGGTCTATTTTTATGTTGATGAACCGCTCATTCATCACTTTGGCAACTTCTTCGTCCTCAAAACATTCTTTCTCCATTACATGGCACCAATGGCAGGCTGCGTAGCCAATACTGATAAGCAACAGTTTGCCTTCATCCTGGGCCCGTTTTAACACTTCCGGAGACCAGGCTTCCCAATTTACCGGGTTATGAGCGTGTTGTAACAGATACGGGCTGGTCTCATGAACCAGGGCATTAGTGTATTTATGTGACATGGCACTGTTTTTACGTTGACAACCCAGGAGGGAAGCCAATAAGAAAATCAAAAGGAAATAGGTTCTCCACATAGGCAAGGGTAGCGCATAAGGCTACGAAAAAAGCGCCATTTGGCGCTTTTTTTGAATAAGGTGTTATCTTACTTCGAAAGTAATTTTAACATTCACTCGGTAGTCGTCTATTTTTCCGTCTTTAACCGTGGCACTTTGTTCCTGCACCCACACAGATTTAATATTTTTTACGGATTTGGACGCTTCGGCTACAGCTTTTCCTGCAGCATCTTCCCAACTCTCACTGGAGTTTGCAAGAATTTCAATAACTTTTAATACAGACATAATTAGTGGATTTTATTTGTATGTAAGATAAGAATATATAGTGAGGAATCCCAGAAAATCGGGGCTTATCCATTAATGGCAACCACCTGGTCTACCTTATCTCCCAACATGTTTTTCAACATGGTCTCGATTCCATTTTTGAGTGTGAAAGTGGAGGAGGGACAACCGCTGCAGGCTCCTTGTAAAATGACATTTACAGTCTTACTTTCTTGCTCGTACGACTGAAACAGGATATTGCCCCCATCACTGGCCACAGCCGGTTTCACATATTGTTCCAGGATATCTACAATCTGTTTGGAGGTGTCATCTAAATGTGTGCCTGATTGCTTTTCCTCTTCCCTTTTTTCCACTTCCCGTGCAACTGTGGCTTCAGAAATCAGTTCATTTCCCTCTGCAATGAAGTTTCGGATTTTATCCCGCATTTCCATAGTAATCTCCTGCCAGTCGGCCACCTCGTATTTCGTAATGGAAATGTAATTTTCATCCATAAATACTTCCTTCACAAAAGGGTGTTCAAAAAGGAAGGTAGCCAGTTTGGAACTTGCTGCCTCATCGATGTTCTTAAACTCAAAAGTTGCAGGAAACAGTCTTTTGTTAGCCACAAATTTCATTACAGCCGGATTGGGTGTAACTTCTGCATAGAGGGTAACGGGTACTTTTTTGGTTGAGGTTTCTTCCTGAACAACTGGAGCCCCTGAATTCAGGTATTCCACCAAATGCTGCTTAACATCGGCCTCAACATCCTGCCATTCGACAATTTCAAATCGCTCAAGGGCGACAAAATTGGCAGAAATATAGACGGTTTTGACAAATGGTAGATGGAAAAGCTGCTGTGCCAGGGGTGAATTTTTGGCCTCATCGATGTTCTTATATTCATAATATCCATCCTGAACCAGCAGCTGATTGGATTCAAACTTTACTATTGCCGGGTTGTTGGTAGGAATTATGGTAATGTCATACGTTTTCATTCGCTTCAATTTTCCTGCAAAAGTACAACCTATTTGCTACTTATCACGAATATAATAATGTCGTGTTTCGTCCGTTATACTTTATATTTAAAGCACAAGCCAAATAACCAGCCCCAAAGTCCTTAATGAAAAAATTAATTTCATTACTTTTTTCCTGTATGTTCTTTTGTTCCTTAACATGGGCGCAGGAAGGGATCCCTGTATATTTTGATTATCTGTCCGATAATTACTATTTGGTACATCCTTCGATGGCCGGGATAGGTGAAGGGGGTAAGGTACGGTTAACCGCCCGTAAACAATGGTTTAGCGTGGATGAAGCGCCAAGCCTGCAGACGTTGAACGCCCATTATCGGATTCCTCAGACCAGCAGTGGCGTAGGGGCTATTATTTTTAATGATGCAAATGGGTACCACAGTCAGACCGGGGTAAAACTGACTTATGCACATCATTTGCAGATGGGGCCTGAAATCCGCATCCTGAACCAGCTTTCCTTTGGATTAAGTGCAGGATTTATACAAAGTAGTCTGGATGAGTCTGAATTCCGATCAGTGATCCCGGATCCCGTAATTTCCGGAGCAAACAATAGTGTAGGCTATTTTAATGTCGATTTTGGCATGTCGTACAACTTCATGGAGTTTTATGCCCATTTTTCTGTGCTTAATGCGCTCGGGAGTGGACGCGACCTGTATACGGCTATAGAATTTGACAATCTGAGGAGATATTTAATCTCTGCGGGATATATTTTTGGACGCAGTGAATGGCGTGTGGAACCTTCAGTTTTACTACAATTAACTGAATTTACAGAAGAAACAACGGTGGATTTCAATGCCAAGGTTTACCGTGATGTAAGCTTTGGGACCGTTTGGGGGGGCTTGTCTTACCGAAGGAGTTTTGACGGGGCCCAGTTTCAGGTAGATGGAACATTCGGAGAGCAGCGTTTACAGCTTTTTTCGCCCATCATTGGCCTGAACTACAATAACTTCATGTTTGCCTATACCTATTCCTACCAATCCGGGGATATCCGGCTGGATAATGGTGGATTCCATCAGATCACCCTTGGATATCAGTTTGGGCAGACCGACCGCGGTAGCAAGTACGACTGCTACTGTCCTGCAGCCAATTATTAAGACATAAAAAAGGGCCGACAGGAATAATCCTGACAGCCCCTTTGGCCACTACCATCACACATCATTCTATTTTTGTTCAACAACCCGATCAGAGGAGTAAATAGTAGGGCACAGTTTGGGTGAAAGCGTTTATTCCCATCGTATATTTTTTCGGGCACCCTGCTTTTCAATAGCCTTCAACATGGCGTTTTCTAATTCTCCTTTTTCACTCTGTTTCCTGTCGGAAATAAAAGCTTCCCGTTTTACATTCAAGTCTTGTATTTCTGACTGAATGCGTTGGCGCTCGGCCTTTTTAGTTTGGATAAAATGCTCAATTTCCCTGGAGGATTTTCCTTTTAGTTCAGGGGGAAGATCTTCCTTTCTCAATTTATCTACCTCAAATTCTGCGTCATCAGCAGCATCAATTAAATCCCAGGAGCTGTTGTTGTAGATACTGGAACTCTTGCTTACCGCACGTTTTACAGCTACTACTTCATTTAAGGATTCAGCATTCTGGTCCTGTGTCTCTTGCATAGCCATTTTATGAGCACCCTGCGCCCCGTAAGAGATGTACGTTCTATTTAGCTGTTTGTTAAGTTTTAAAATGATATCATCATAGGGTGTTTTTATATGTACTATTCTACGATTATGGTCAATTGTCAAATAGTCACCTCCGCCGAGGTCTGCTCCGTTTTTCCAGCCAGTCCGAATCCCCAGATGATACTCCCCGCAGAAAATAGTATTGATAATGATATCTTTTTCCTTTGCATTACCTACCGCATTCCTGTAATCCAATTTTCCCTGTGTAAAGGGCTCATTCCCGGCTATAAAGATCATTTTTAAATGGTCTTCATTTTTTCCCCAGTTGAGTTGCCTGACTGCCGTATGGATAACCTTTCCACAAAATTCCTCCCCACCATTGGTAGTAAGAGAAAACAGTTTTTCTGAAAGTAAATCGAGATCACTCGTAAAACCGATAACCTGTTGCAGATATCCTTCCTGAGATGGCAGGCCGTCATTTCCATATTGATAAAGGGCTATTTGCAGATTTGGTTTTTCTCCGGTACCACATTTTGCATAGGTGAATTTATTAACGATGTCCCATAGCTGAGCTTTGGCCTGGCGAATTAGTCCGTCCATACTATTACTGGTATCCAGCAAGAGCGCAATTTTAACGGTATTTCCCCTGGGGTGGTCATATTCCGAATTTTGTAGCTGAGTCGTAGATTTATTACCGGTTTCCCCAGGAAGGAAAATTGTTGTTGTTCCGTCAGTACTAAAAAGTAAGGCCGCCCCGGCAATCAGTAGTTTTACAATTTTCATATCATAGAATTTTATGGTTTACAGATTAAAATTAGCGTTGGGTAAGCAGAAGAAAAAGTATAAATGAGGCAATGGAGGCTTTGCGTTAGGGAACAGCAGATATGCCTTCGTAATCAATGAATAATGGCAGATGAAAATGCCTAAGACGACTTCCCTGCATTTTTTAGAACCATGAAAAACTGCTATGTTTAATCTGTATAGACAACGAATTATGCAAGAGATCCGATTCTTTCTTTTTGTTCTTTTTCTTTCCCTGAGCACGGTAAACCTTAGTGCCCAGGGTCAGACGGGCATATTTGAAGTGAGCGGTAAGGTAGTGAGTAAGGAAGGGCAAAGGGGGATATCGGGTGTAGAAGTATCCACAGATAAAGGGACTTATACCTTAACAAATGCCCTGGGGGAATTTAAGATTGATGTAAGGGTTGGTGATGTCATCACTTTTCAGAATGCCGAAATTCTTCCCATTCAATATACTGTCATAAATGATGAGTCCATTCGCGTAGAAGTTGGGGGCTACGCAGAAGACAATAGGACTGGCCGCAGCAAGATGAGATCCATTACTGATATGCATGCCGTCTATCTGGATTCAGCACGGTTCTACAAGCAAAGCAGCATCGAAAAAAGCCTGGATTTTATTACTCAGTCTATGGCCTTATTGGGAGACCAGGGAAACAAAAAAGAATTGGCAGAATCGCTCGCCACGCTTGGTGAGATATACCAGTATCATCAACAATTTGATCTGGCCATTGATAATTTTATAGGTTCACTTGAAGCCAGGAATACCATAGGTACCACTTTAAAACTGGCCCAGGTATATAATATTACAGGGGCATTTAGAAAAACCCTGGAAATTGTTTCCCCCCTTTTAGATATCAAAAATTTGCCGGCACTTCAAAGAGTTTCACTTTACGAACTTACAGGAGATGCCTATAAGGGAATTGAAGAGGGAAATACTGCGATCGATTTCTATCAGGAAGGACTCAAAGTGGCCAGAAAGAACCAGTTAATGGCTAAAATCCCTGATTTGAACTCCAAAATTGCTGATGTATACGCCAGTGAAAACAGGCTGATTGAAGCCGAGGCATTTTACGATAATTCCCTGCAGGAGGCAAAGAAACAAGCACCCAACAGAGCAGTACAGGAAAAAGAAAAAGTAGCAGATTTCTTTAATAAAAGCAGTCAGTTCAACAAAGAAATTGAACTTCGCAAAGAAAGTCTGGAACAGATTAAAGGGCTGTCAGCCCCTGTTGCAAGCATGGATGAAAATATTATGGCTGATTCTATTACCGCACAGCGGATCAACTACAAAATTGCCAGTGCTTACGTCGCCCAGCAACGATTTGATGAAGCGATACCCTATCTCCAGGA
>JABDRK010000037.1 GCA_013041785.1 Eudoraea sp. | reverse complement strand
CAATACACTAGTTAATCAGGACTTCATTAAAGACAGCAAACAAAGTGTTTCGCAGTACGTGAAGTCTGTTGATTCCTCCCTTGAGATCACCGGATTTGAAAGGGTAGCATTGGGCTCATAATACAGCAGATATCGAAAATTAAAACCGCTTCAATCCTGAAGCGGTTTTTTTAGTCCCAGTCTGAACCTTCTAATTCGAATAGTTCGTTTACCGGCACCTGGAATATAGCTGACAATTTCAAAGCCAGAATTGTGGAAGGGGCATATTTCCCCAATTCTATTGCATTTATAGTTTGCCTGCTTACCTTGACCCGCTCCGCCAGATCGGCCTGTGTTATACCGGTCTTTGCCCTGTTCAGTTTAATTTTATTCTTCATTGCCGGTCGTTTTTCTCAATTTCTGAATAAGGATCGTAAACCTTATAATGAACAGAAACAATACGGTAAACATATTAAAGACCATGACCCAGTAAAAGGTCAGGTCATATAGAAACAGGAAGGCAAGGATTAAAATTCCATAGTTCCAGTAGATGGCCCAGACCAGTGATTCTAACCGAATCTTTGTGATCAATTCATCTTCGTCTTTTTCTCTGGTAAAGGCTACAAGCAATCCGCTTAAGATTACAAGTATTCCCAATATCTCATTTAAAATATTATTCTCCGTCAAACCGACCAGCTTTTCCACCCCAAAGACTTCATCGATAAAAAAGCCCAGGACCTTAACATCAAAAAAAGCGGGTTCCCATTCGAGAATAAGAGTCAGACACCCCAGGATGGAAGCCGGAATGAATACAGCCCAGCCCAAAGAGCGATACCGTGCGTTGAAGAGGTACTTGGTGTTCATAATATCAAATTTTATATAAATGTAAAGTATATTTTACATTATGACAAATATATTTTACATTTTATCTTCATGCTGTCTTGCTGCAAAATTCTAATCTTTCAAAGACACGGGTTGGTTTAATTTCGCCAAGTGCCCTGTTTGCCCTTAAAATTTTGATTATTTTTGTTCGACATCAAGCCGAGTATAATGCGATACAGAAGGATTCTTTTAAAGTTAAGTGGGGAAGCGTTAATGGGAGAAAGACAATACGGTATTGACCCCCATCGACTTGCGGAATATGCAGAGGAAATCAGGCAGGTAGTAAATACCGGCGTAGAGGTAGCGATCGTAATTGGCGGCGGGAATATTTTCCGGGGCCTGGCCGGAGAAAGCAATGGGATGGATCGGGTTCAGGGAGACCATATGGGAATGTTAGCCACCATCATCAATGGCCTGGCCTTACAAGCTGCCCTTGAAGACATTGGTTTGGAAACCCGATTACAATCTGCGATTAAAATCAATGAAGTAGCTGAGCCTTTTATCCGTAGAAGGGCCATGCGCCATCTCGAAAAAGGACGGGTGGTAATATTTGGAGGAGGTACGGGAAATCCTTATTTTACTACAGATTCAGCAGCCGTCTTACGGGCTATTGAAATCGAAGCCGATGTAATTCTCAAGGGAACGCGGGTAGACGGGATCTATACCAGCGACCCGGAAAAAGACAAAACGGCTACGAAGTTTGATAAAATTTCATTTAAGGATGTTTTGAACAAAGGGCTCAAGGTCATGGATACTACGGCATTTACCTTAAGTCAGGAAAACGAATTGCCTATTGTCGTTTTTGATATGAATAAAAAAGGCAATCTATTAAAGATAGTATCTGGTGAGAATATTGGGACCGTTGTGAATCTTTGATTTGGATTTAGTTTAACCTCAACGACTATTGCACATGGAAGAAGTTAATTTTGTTCTGGAAACCACCAAGGAAAGTATGGATGCGGCCATCACACACCTGGAGAAGGCTTTTATAAAGATTAGGGCCGGACGGGCAAACCCGGCTATGTTGTCTACCGTTATGGTAGAATACTATGGCTCCATGACCCCCCTGTCCCAGGTTTCAAATATTAATACTCCTGATGCCATGACACTCTCCATCCAGCCCTGGGAAAAAAGTCTTTTAGGAGAAATTGAAACGGCTATAATGCACGCGAATCTCGGCTTCAACCCCATGAATAATGGGGAATCCATAATTATTAATGTCCCTCCGCTGACAGAGGAAAGACGTAAACAATTGGTGAAACAAGCCAAAGCAGAGGCAGAAGACGCCAAAGTAGGTATTCGAAGTGCAAGACAGGACGCCAACAAGGAGATCAAACTCCTGGATATTTCAGAAGACCTTGAATCCAATGCAGAAATTGATATTCAGGAACTTACAGATGCCTATACCAAGAAAATAGATAGTTTATTGGAAAACAAAGAGGCCGAAATAATGAAGGTCTGATCCCCGCCAGACATATCCTTTCTTTAGCATTTACTTATTTCGGATTCCCTATATTGGAGTATCTAATTCATTACCGTCACGAACCCAGGTCATAGCAATAGAAGGCAATAATGGCCCCAATCAGGACGAACACGCAAACAAGAATCAATACCCGATACATCCTTCTTGCCCATTTCCGGTAACGTTTGTGGGGAGTTTCCTGGGTCACAATGCAGCTCTTTTATCAGGAGAAAGGTAGTTATTAATTCAAATTCTCTTGAATAAGCATACAAATGGGTGCTTCCAAGCCCATTTTTTAGAGGTCTGTTAGGAACACTGTTCGTCATTCTCTACCTTTGCCGCCCGGAAGCGGATCAATATGGTAGCCAAATTAACACAGGGGTTTTGGGCGAGAACGGCGCGGATAATTCTGCGTAACAGGATCCTTATCCTCACCCTTATTGCGGCTATGACCGTTTTCCTGGCTATGCAATGGCAGCATATGCGCTTTTCAACTTCTGAGGCCAACCTGTTGCCAGACGACCATCCGGTAAATCTCGAGTACAACGAATTTCTCAAAATTTTCGGAGAGGAAGGCAACGCTATCATCCTGGCCGTTAAGGACAGCACCCTGTTTACCCCTGAAAAATTCAATCGTTGGAATGTACTGAATAGACAACTGGAGGCCTTTCCAGAGGTAGATTTTGTTATCTCCACCGATAATCTGCAACTCTTAAAAAAGAATAACGAGAAACAGGAATTCGAGCTCCTCCCCTTCCTTGAAGGCGAGGTGGATTCCAAAGAAGCCTTAGACAGCTTAACCTCTGTGCTTTTTAACGAGTTGCCGTTTTATGACCAGCTGCTCTTTAATAAAGACACCAAAACCATCCGTACCGTTGCCTACCTGGATCAGGATATTGTCAATACTTCGGTCAGGAAGGATTTCGTGCTCAATGACCTGGAACGACTGGTTGAAAACTTTGAGGAAGAAACCCAACTGGATGTGCGCATATCGGGCATGCCCTATATCCGGACATTGAATTCACAAAATATTATTGACGAAATCGGGAAGTTTATTGGTGCTGCGCTGGTAGTTACCTCCCTGATCTTCTTTTTCTTTTTCAGAAGTGTACGGGCTACCTTCATTGCCATATGTGTGGTGACCATAGGGGTAATGTGGGCCTTTGGAATACTAGGGCTCCTTAGATATGAAATAACTGTGCTAACTGCCCTTATTCCTCCTTTGATCATTGTCATTGGAATTCCCAATTGCATATTCCTCATCAACAAGTATCAGCAGGAGGTCAACAAGCACGGAAACCAGGCCCTGTCGCTCCAACGGGTAATATCAAAAATTGGTAACGCCACCCTCATGACCAATGTAACCACAGCATGTGGTTTCGCTACGTTCATTATCACAGACAGCAAATTACTTACCGAATTTGGTACGGTAGCTTCGATCAATATCCTGGGAATCTTTATCCTTTCCCTATTGATTATCCCCATTGTATACAGTTTCATGGCCTTACCCAAAACCAAACACCTCAAACACCTCAACAAAAGATGGATAGATGGTTTTGTTAGCTGGATGGAGCGCATTGTCCGTGAACATCGCATAGGGGTGTATTTTACTTCTGTTGCCCTGCTGGCCCTGAGTATAATCGGTATATATCAAATCCGGATCTCCGGGAGTCCTATAGAAGACATGCCCAAGAAAGCCGATTTTTTCCAGGATATCCGATTTTTTGAGCAAGAGTTTGACGGTATTATGCCGGTAGAAATCGTAGTAGATACAGAAAGGAAGAAGGGGGTGATGAAGTCAGCCACGCTCAAGCGCATGGATCGCCTGGGAACAGTCATCGAAGAAACCCCTGAACTTTCCAAACCGGTCTCCGTGGTAAATCTTGTTAAATACTCCAAACAAGCCTTTTATAACGGCATTCCCAAGTATTATCAATTGCCAACCGCTCAGGAGAATAATTTTATAATGGATGTTGCGAGGAAATCTCAGGGGAATGCTGAGTTGCTGAAAAGCTTTGTAGACAGCAGTGGGCAGGTGGCGCGTATCACAACCTTCATCCGGGATGTCCGTACAGATCGCATGGAGGAAATTGAAAAATCCTTGCTGGACAATATTGTTAAAATATTTCCCGATGAACGGTATTCGGTATACATGACGGGGAAAGCATTGTTATTTCTGAAAGGAACCAAATACCTGGTGAGAAACCTGGTAATGTCTCTTTCTCTGGCTATTGGATTAATTGCCCTGTTTATGGCTTATCTGTTCCGATCGTTCAGGATGATCCTGATTTCACTGATCCCTAACTTGCTGCCCCTGCTGATCACTGCGGGAGTTATGGGATTTGTGGGTGTTCCTATCAAACCTTCTACCATTCTGGTATTCAGTATCGCCTTTGGTATTTCCGTGGATGACACCATTCATTTCCTGGCGAAATACCGTCAGGAATTAACCGCCAATAAGTGGCGTATTCAACAATCCGTATATGCGGCTCTCAGGGAAACCGGAGTGAGTATGTTTTATACTTCCATTGTACTGTTCTTTGGATTTTCTGTATTTGTTATCTCCAGTTTTGGGGGCACTGTAGCTTTGGGAGCGTTAGTATCTGCCACCCTGCTATTTGCTATGCTGGCAAACCTCATCCTGCTGCCCTCTTTGCTACTTTCACTGGAAAGGAGTATCGCCAACAAAGAGGTGCTTAAGAAACCTCAAATCGATATTCTTCCCAAAGAAGAGCTGCCCGACAGCTCAGCCTAAAACCCGCCTTCCGGGTGTGCCCTATAAATCACCGGACAATCGTCACATTTTTTTGCTATATGGGTTATCTTTGGGGTTCCAAATAAGATAAGATTCCTATGAAGGCTTATAGTATAAAAGACCTTTTAACCCCGGACTGTATAGGGAAAGAAGTGGTGGTAAACGGATGGGTGCGCACTTTTAGAAGCAACCGGTTTATCGCCTTGAATGACGGATCAACGCAGCGAAATTTGCAATGTGTGGTCGATTTTGAATCCTTTGATGAGTCCATTCTTAAGCAAATAAACACCGGGGCCGCCCTTCGTATAAGCGGGACCATGGTAGAAAGCATGGGTCGGGGCCAGGCTGTGGAAGTTCAGGTAAAAGAACTGTTCATTCACGGTGGGGCGGATCCTGAAGTCTACCCCATTCAACCAAAAAAGCATACCATGGAATTCCTGAGGGAGCAAGCGCACCTCAGGGTCCGGACCAATACATTTGCAGCGGTGATGCGGGTCAGATCTGCTCTGGCTTTCGCCGTTCACAACTATTTTCGAAACCATGGTTTCTACTATTTCCATGCCCCAATAATTACCGGTTCGGATGCAGAAGGTGCCGGGGAAATGTTTCGGGTTACAACCCTGGACCCCAAAAACCCTCCTTTAACAGATGAAGGTCTTGTGGATTATGGGGAAGACTTTTTTGGCAAGGAAACCAACCTTACCGTTTCCGGGCAACTGGAGGCTGAGGCGTATGCCATGGCTTTAGGCAAGGTCTATACCTTCGGGCCTACTTTCCGGGCGGAAAATTCCAATACCTCACGCCACCTTGCCGAATTCTGGATGATAGAACCTGAAATGGCCTTTTACGACCTTGATGATAACATGGATCTGGCAGAAGACTTTATCAAGGACATCCTAAACTATATTCTCACAAATTGCGAAGAAGATCTGATGTTCCTCGAAAAACGCCTGCTGGATGAAGAAAAAACAAAACCACAGGCCGAACGCAGTAGTATGGCCCTCATTGAAAAACTAAAATTCATCACGGAAAACGAATTCAAGAGGGTTCCCTATACCGAAGCCATCGATATTCTACGGAACAGCAAGCCGAACAAGAAGAAAAAATTTCAGTTTCTGGTCAATGAATGGGGTGTCGATCTCCAAAGTGAACACGAGCGGTATTTGGTGGAAAAGCATTTCAATTGCCCGGTAATCCTTTATGACTATCCAGCCAAGATCAAAGCCTTTTACATGCGACTGAATGAGGATGGGAAAACAGTAGGGGCCATGGATATTCTTTTCCCGGGTATCGGGGAAATTGTAGGGGGATCTCAACGTGAGGAACGCCTGGATGTGTTGCAGAAGCGCATGGAAGAAATGGAGATAGACGAAAAGGAGCTTTGGTGGTATACAGACCTCAGGAAATTTGGAACCGCCAAACACAGTGGTTTCGGGTTGGGATTTGAAAGGTTGGTGCAATTTGCAACCGGCATGGGAAATATAAGGGACGTAATTCCGTTTCCAAGAACACCGCAGAATGCGGAGTTTTAATTCTTATGCTTAACTTTATAAAGAAGGTTGATCTGTTACCCCAATGCTGAAACAACACTTACAGTTTAAACTTGCCCAAAAGCTTTCTCCCCAGCAGATCCAGTTAATGAAGCTCATTCAACTGCCCACCCAGGCATTTGAGCAAAGGCTAAAACAGGAATTGGAGGAGAATCCAGCCCTGGAAAGTGGTAAGGAAAGCCTGGACACCGAAGATGACTACGGGGATACCCTGGAAGGGGATCTGGATGCAGAGACCATTAATACGGACGATATCAATATTGATGATTATCTGAGCGATGATGAGATTCCAGACTACCGCACCCAGACGCGTAACTATAGCCCGGACGATGATGAGAAAAGTATTCCTTATGCGGCCGGAGTTTCTTTTAATCAGTATCTGATGAATCAGCTCAATACCATTGACCTCAATGACGAGGAATGGGCAATTGCTGAATTTTTAGTCGGGAGCATTGACGAGAGTGGTTATATCCGGAGGACGATTCCGGATATTATGGACGATCTGGCTTTTACCCAAAATGTATACGTGGAGGAAGCGGCTATACAAAATGTGTTGAAAATTGTACAGGAACTGGATCCGCCAGGAGTAGGTTCCCGGGCTCTTGATGAATGCCTGATCATCCAGTTAAAACGAAAGGAAACTACCCCTTCTGTTGAACTCGCCACAGAAATCCTGGAAAAGTCTTTTGAACAATTCACGAAAAAGCATTATCAAAAGCTGCTTCAGAAACACAATATAACTGAAGAAGAGCTCAAGGATGCTGTTGCTGAAATCGAAAAGCTCAATCCCAAACCCGGAGGATCTTACTCAGGAGGCAATAAGATTATTGAACATATCGTTCCTGATTTTTCGATCAAGATCGTAGAAGGAGAGCTTGAACTGAGCCTCAATTCCAGGAATGCTCCGGACCTCCATGTGTCCAAGGAGTACAACAATATGCTGGAGGGCTACAAGCAGTCTAAAGACCGCACAAAAGCCCAAAAAGATGCGGTGTTGTTTATCAAACAAAAACTGGATGGTGCCAAGTGGTTTATCGACGCCATAAAACAACGGCAACAGACCCTGTTTATTACCATGAATGCGATCATGGAATACCAAAGGGAATATTTCCTGAGTGGCGATGAACGCAAGTTAAAACCTATGATCCTCAAAGATATTGCTGATACCATAAATATGGATGTCTCTACAGTTTCCAGGGTAGCTAACAGCAAATATGTAGACACCCCTTACGGTACCCGGCTTATAAAAGAGTATTTCTCGGAATCCATGAAAAATGTGGAAGGGGAAGATGTATCTACAAAGGAAATAAAAAAGATCCTGGAGAATGTAATCAGTGAGGAGAACAAAAAAAAGCCACTTACGGATGAAAAGCTGGCTGCACTGCTCAAAGAAAAAGGGTATCCTATCGCAAGACGTACTGTTGCCAAGTACAGGGAGCAGTTGGGGATATCTGTAGCTCGACTCAGAAAACAGATTTAATGAAGCTGTTCCTGAAGGTACTTTCCTATTTTTTTCACCCCTTGTTAATTCCAATAATGGGAACGCTTTCCTATTTTGTGATCACTCCCAAATACAGCCCTCTGGAACTACAGAGCGGGAATATTCTGCCCGTATTTATCCTTACCGTAATCATTCCGATTATCGTGTACTTTATATTGCGGAACCTGGGTGTTGTAAGCTCAATATTCCTCCCCGCGGTAACAGAACGAAAATACCCCCTGTTCATTAGCCTGATTCTGCTATTAATGGTCCTGCTCAAGGTAATTCCGAACAACTACACTATTGAGTTGTATCATTTTTTCCTGGGACTGATATCCGCTACGGCGACCTGTCTTCTTTTATTGTATATCAATTTCAAAAGCAGCCTTCACATGATGGGTATGGGAACGCTGTTGATGTTCATGGCAGGGTTGAGCATCCATTTTGAGATCAATATCACTATTGGGATAAGCATCCTTACTTTGGCCACCGGACTGGTAGCAACCGGAAGGCTTTACTTCAAGGCACACAATGGTGCGGAGTTGCTGATAGGCTTCCTCATTGGATTGACCTCGCAGTTACTCACTTTCAAGTTTTGGCTTTAGGAAGCCGTATAAAAAGGAGATTTACAGGATATAAAAGATGATCCCGATACTCAGGGGAGTGAGTGAAAGGGCTTCCCCGGTATCCAGGACCGTGGTATCTTCAAAGAAATCGTTTAGTGCGTAATATATGTGGATGTTAAAGGTGTTATATCCCACATTTAGCATAAGGCCATACCTGAAGTTTTGAGTGTCTCTGTTGTAGAAGGAGGTTTTGTAGGATTCCGTTACCAGCTTTGAGCGCGTCCCAACAATATATCCCAGCTTAAAGCCAGTATAAATACGCC
>JABDRK010000018.1 GCA_013041785.1 Eudoraea sp. | reverse complement strand
GTGGTTACCAAACCTGGATCCTACCATCTGGATGGTGACTATACCCCATTTGGAAAAGTGATTTCGGGAATGGATGTGGTAGACCTGATCAATCAGCAGCCCGTGGATGACGGGGACTGGCCCATGCGGAATATTTATATCGAAAAGGCAGAAGTAATCGAATAAAGATCAGGCTCCGGATGTGGGATTGCGGTAAATATTGGGAAGCGCAATACCAAAACGAACGGCGAGTAACCGGATGCCAATAACAATAAAAAGGCCGGCCAGAAAGGCGTAGGTTTCTCCAATAGGTAATTCACGCAACAGGAAATAGGAAAATCCACCTAAAATACAGGCCGTAGCATAGATCTCCTTTCTGAAAATTACCGGGATTTCATTGCATAAAATGTCGCGGATAACTCCACCAAAGGAGGCGGTCATCGTCCCCAGGGCCACACACATGATCGGCAACAAACCTGCGGATAATCCTTTTTCAATACCCACCATGGTATAAAGGCCTATGCCCAAGGTGTCAAAAAGAAATAACGACTTTCGGAAATATTTCAGTTTGCTTTGAAAAAGTATGGCCACGATAACCGAGGCAATTATGGTAATGGCATATACCGATTCCCGCATCCAGATCACCGGCGTATTTCCAATGAGCATGTCGCGCAGGCTTCCCCCGCCTACCGCGGTAACAAAAGCCACAATAAAAACTCCGAAAACATCTAGTTTTTTCTCCATGGCTACCAGCACTCCGGAAATTGCAAAGGCTATGGTACCCAGTATGTCGAGCGTAAAATAAAACACAATTGAATTCCTTTTCTTTACGAAAACGAAAGTACAGTTTATCCCGATCCGAAAGCAATTCGTTCAATTATTTTCTTTCAGAACGAATAAAAACGAGGTTCAGGAAATCCCTTTGCCAGGCTAACCCAAAGTGAATCCTGTAATATTTTTCAATCTTTTAAAAAATCCTCGAACTAGGGTTGGTATTAGAAAAAATGCGCTTATTTTTAAGCTATGGTAACCCCATTAGCTTCGATGTTGTCTAATTACCACCACCATTCATACAGACGAAATGATTAATGCGCCTGAATCCAGGGCATAATGGGATGTGTATGGTTAGATGGTATCCAATTCTGAAGCGGCCAGAAACAGCTGAAAAGACATATAGCATTATAGCATAAAACCAATAGACACATGAAAAAAATAACCGTAAAATCAGGAGCAAACTTAGACGACTATAAAGCCTACGGAAGTCTGTTTATCATGGTTGATAAATTCTTACAGGAAACCGAAGCTTTTCCTGAAAAACTGAAGGGACGCACCATATGGATGATCAATTCAACAGCCATTGGTGGGGGCGTTGCTGAAATGCTTCCCAGCCAGATGCGAATCATGAGAACGCTGGGGATTAAGATTGAATGGTTAGTAATTGAGGCTACTGAGAATGCCTTTTTCAACCTAACCAAACGCATACACAACGCCATACACGGCAGCGGAAGTGGGGTTTTTACGGAGGAAGACCGGGAAGTGTACGAGCGGGTAAATACCCAGAATGTTGAAAAAGCGCTTGAATATATTGCCGATGGGGACATTGTGGTTATTCATGATCCCCAGCCTATGCCTCTTGCGCGGATGATACGCGCAAAGCGAAAAGTCAAAACAGTGTGGCGTTGTCATATTGGTCTGGAATCCACAAATGAAACCACGGAAGGTGTCTGGGACTTCCTTTCTGTCTATTATCCCGATTATGATCACTTTGTCTTCAGTTTACCATCATATGTCCCAGAATCCCTTAAGAATAAAACGGCAATAATCCCCCCGGCTATAGACCCCTTAAGTCATAAAAACAGAATGCTTTGGATGTCCAAGTGCCTTGGGATCCTTCAACAATCCGGAGTGATCAGGGAACAACTGCCCATGCTATACCCCAATTATCAACATCAGGTAAGGCGGGTGATGCCGGATGGCAGCTTTAATAAAGTTAATCACGACAGTGAACTGGACATTATCTTCCATCCTACTGTGCTGCAGATTTCCCGTTGGGATCGCCTAAAAGGTTTCAAAGAGCTTATGGAGGCTTTTATCCTGATGAAAAAAGAAAATGAAAAGAAGGCCGATAAATCAAGTATGGCTTACAGGAGGATCAGACATACCCGCCTGGCCCTAGGGGGCCCTGATCCGGCTTTTGTTTCCGATGACCCTGAAGGCATGGAGGTATTGAATGAATTAATTGAACAATACAAGGGATTGTCTGTAGACTTGCAGCGGTCTATTGCCCTGTTGTTGCTTCCACTGGATAACCCGAAAGAGAATGCGCTAATTGTAAATGCCCTGCAACGTAGCGCTACTATTGTTGTTCAGAATTCCATACAGGAAGGATTTGGGTTAACCGCTACGGAAGCCATGTGGAAAAAACGGCCGGTTCTGGTATCCGGTGCTGCCGGGCTACGGGCTCAGGTGCAGCACAATATCAATGGGAAAATCAACCCGGATCCATCCGATATTAAGAAACTTGCCCAAGCCCTGGAGGACATGCTGAGCAATCCGCTTGAAAGGGATAAATGGGGCTTCAACGGACAAGTTCGGGTAATCAATAAATTTACCCTCTTCAGCCAGATAAAATCATGGCTTGATTTGTTAAGTACCCTGTATTAATATAAATCGCCTGGCACACAATGCCTCTTTCAGTATGCATACTAGGCCTCTTTATGAGCACATTGCCTATTTATGACTTTAACCCTTCGAGTACCCTTAACGACTGGTATGTGGTAAACGATGGGGTCATGGGCGGACTTTCCCAAGGAAGGTTGGAACTAAGCGAAGATGGACATGGGTTGTTTTACGGCAGGGTGTCACTGGAAAACAATGGTGGATTTACTTCCATTCGCTATCCGTTTGGGACCAAAAAGGTTACCGGGTATACATACCTTGTCTTACGGGTAAAAGGCGACGGAAAACGGTATCAAATCCGGGTAAAACCCAAAACCTCCCTGTATTACTCCTATATTGCCTACATAGAAACCAGTGGTGCATGGGAAACCCTCCGAATTCCAATGCGGGAAATGTATCCGGTATTCCGTGGCAATCGGCTAAAACTCCCCAACTATGAGGCTGAGGAGTTGCAGGAAATTGGCATTCTGATTGGCAATAAAGAAGCCGAGGAATTCCGCCTTGAAATAGATACTATTTACCTGGATACAGACAAAGATTAGCTATTAAAACCACTTAACTGCTGCAGTTGGATGGTTCAACATTATATCACAGCTAGTTATTAAACTAAATTGAACTTTATGTTACGATTATTCATAATTATCCTTCTTGCCCCATTATGCATTCAGCCTATTAAGGCTCAGTCCCAGATTCTGGTAAATCAGGACCGTTTGGAAAGCTCGCTGTTGGAGCTGGCACAATTTGGCATCAAAGAAAACGGAGAAACCAATCGCGTTGCCTTTAGCGATGCCGATATTGCCGCAAGGGACTTCGTAATCAAATTGATGCGGGAAGTTGGCATGGATGTTTCTATAGATTTTGCTGGCAATATTGTGGGGACAATTGCTGGAAAGGATCCAAAGAAAAAACCCCTGGCCTTCGGATCCCATATCGATATGGTACCGGATGGCGGAAATTACGATGGTTGTGTTGGTTCTATGGCCGCCATTGAAGTGGTCAGGACACTTAAGGAAAACGGGATCACCACATCACACCCGCTGGAAGTCCTTATTTTTTCCAATGAAGAAGGCGGAGTTATGGGAAGCAGGGCCCTGGCCGGGGCTTTAAAACCTCAAGCGCTAAGTGTTGTAAACAGCACAGGGTTTAGCATGGGTCAGGGAATACAGCGGATAGGGGGAGATACAACCCGCTTATCTGAAGTTGTCCGTCCCAAAGAAAGCCTTGCCGCTTTTCTAGAACTGCACATTGAACAAGGTGGGATTCTGGATCGTGAGAATCAGGACATCGGAGTGGTAGAGGGAATCGTAGGCCTCAGATGGTGGGATGTTCGTATCAAGGGCATGGCCAACCACGCCGGTACCACCCCCATGAACATGAGGCAGGATGCTCTCTTGGCCGGGGCAAAGTTTGTGCAGGCAGTAAATGAGGAAGCTTTGAAAATGGAGGGGAAACAAGTCGCCACTGTAGGAAGAATACGGGCCTATCCCGGGGCCCCAAACGTCATCCCGGGTTCAGTGGAACTCAGTCTGGAGATACGCGACCTTTCGGATGATGTTATCGACACCCTTTATGAAAACATCCGGATGCGGGCCAAAACCATTGCTGCAAATTCCGGAACGCAGTTCGAATTTATGCCCCTGGATACTACGGGAAAACCCGCGCTCACGGCTACATGGATACAGGAAGAAATCGGTAAAGCCAGTGATTTACTTGGTTTATCACATCGTCAATTGCAAAGCGGAGCCGGTCATGACGCACAGGACATGGCTTTGATCTGTCCGGTAGGAATGATATTTGTGCCAAGTAAGGGTGGAATCAGCCATTCCCCTCAAGAGTTTACCTCTGCCAGGGAAATGGCCAATGGGGCTAATGTGCTGCTTCATACCCTGTTACAACTGGACGCCCTGGTCGAATAGCATACGTTCTCAAAACTATGCTGAAGTGTATTACATCTGACTGACTCGTCTTTGTGCTTCCTTGAATTCTGACAGCATATCTGCTACAATAGTCGCAGCAGGTTTTATACTGTGAATCAAAGCAGCCACCTGCCCGATCTCGAGTTCTCCTTCTTCCAAATCTCCTTCAAACATCCCGCGTTTTGCACGGGCCCTGCCGAGTAAATCCCTGAGCTCATCTATCCCCGCACCCTGCCCATAGGCATGCTGGATGTCCTGAAAGAATTTGTTTTTCAACAAACGTACAGGGGCTAATTCTTTGAGGGTCAGCTGGGTATCTCCTTCCTGGGCCTCCACTACTTTTTGCTTAAAGAGCTCGTGGGAAGAGGCTTCATGACTGGCTACAAAACGCGAGCCTACCTGAACCCCGTCTGCACCCAAAGCCATTGCGGCAAGCATTGCTGCCCCGTTACCAATGCCCCCTGCAGCAATCAGGGGCACAGAAATTTGTTCCTTCACAGCCGGAATCAGCGTGAGGGTTGTGGTTTCATTACGCCCGTTGTGCCCTCCAGCTTCAAAACCTTCGGCTACAATGGCATCGACCCCGGCGTCTTCGGCCTTTTTGGCAAATTTCACACTACTGACCACATGAACCACGGTGATTCCCTTTTCCTTTAGAAAGGGGGTCCATGTTTTGGGATTTCCTGCGGAGGTAAAAACAATCTTTACTCCCATTTCCACAATTATTTGCATTAAAGCCTCTATATCCGGATACAACATGGGCACATTGACCCCAAAAGGTTTGTCGGTGGCCTGCTGGCACTTTTGGATATGCTCCCGAAGGACTTCCGGATACATACTACCAGCGCCTAACAAGCCCAGACCTCCTGCGTTGGAAACTGCGGAAGCCAGCCTCCAGCCACTGGCCCAAATCATTCCGGCCTGGATTATCGGATAATCAATCCCAAAAAGTTGTGTTACTCGATTTTGCATAGGTTTTAAATGAATTTTCAGGAAATTACCCCGGATCCCACCAGTTCTTCACCCAGGTACCAGGCCACAAACTGCCCTTCCGTTATGGCGGATTGCTTTTTGGCAAAGTCGGCGTAAAGTCCCTCCTCGGTTTTAAACAGCACAGCTTCCTGCAGTTCCTGCCGGTATCGGATGCGCGCCATTACGTCCATGCTTTCCCCTGGAGCCAGGGCCAGATCAGGCCTAACCCAATGCAGCTCTTGTTCTTTAACAAATAAGGTACGCCTGTACAGACCCGGGTGCGCTTTGCCCTGGCCGGTATAGATGATATTTTGGTCCACATCCGTATCTATTACAAAAAGGGGTTCTGGTGTACCCCCTACATCCAGTCCTTTTCGCTGGCCTATGGTAAAGAAGTGCGCGCCCTGGTGTTCGCCAACTATTTTTCCGTTATCCGGTTCGTAGGATGGTTTTTCGGCATAAAAGGCAAGTTCCGCCTCCTTATCGGTAAATGACGGGGTGGATATTTCGTATTGCGCTGCATCCGATGGTACTTCCACAATAACCCCTTTTTTTGGTTTTAGCTGTTGCTGCAAAAACTCTGGCAGTCTTACCTTACCAATAAAACACAATCCCTGAGAATCTCTCTTATCTGCGGTGATCAATTGCTGTTCGGCCGCAATCTGCCTAACTTCCGGCTTGGTGAGCTCTCCAACAGGAAAAAGGGTCCGAGCCAGTTGCTCCTGCGATAGCTGGCAAAGGAAATAGGATTGGTCTTTATTGGAATCCCTTCCTGAAAGCAGCTGATACTTTTTGCTGCCATCCGGATCTACCAGGACACCTTTTCGAGCATAATGTCCGGTAGCTACATAATCGGCACCGAGATTTAAGGCAATTTTCAGGAAGACATCAAATTTAATTTCACGGTTGCAAAGCACGTCCGGATTCGGAGTCCTCCCCATTTCGTATTCCCTGAACATATAATCCACTATACGTTCCTTATACTCCGTACTCAGGTCCACTGTTTGAAAGGGGATCCCCAGCTTTTCAGCCACAATAAGTGCATCATTGCTGTCTTCCAGCCAGGGGCATTCCTGGGATATGGTCACGGAATCGTCATGCCAGTTTTTCATAAACAGGCCGATCACCTCATATCCCTGCTCCTTGAGCAAGTATGCTGCTACGCTTGAATCCACGCCTCCGGAAAGTCCGACAACTACTTTTTTCATACTGCTGTTTGCGCTGCAAAAATACAAAATTCACCCGTGCCGGGCATACATACAAC
>JABDRK010000010.1 GCA_013041785.1 Eudoraea sp. | reverse complement strand
TCAATATAGGCGGCATATCCAGTGTCGGGATCTGCAAAATTATCCGAACTTAAAGCATCCTCAAAATCGGATATATAAGTCGAGATATATACCTTCTGTTCGGGCGTGATGTCTTCTGCATCGGGATATTCATAGAGAAAATAAATTTCCTGGCCTGTAGTGGCATCCGGAGGGGCATAAGCTGAGCTAAACGAATTCTGATTGTTATAACCCTCTCCTAAATTACTGCCTGCCGTTTTATCAATTTTCAGAATATATCCTCCTGTTAAATCTTCCCCGGAAACTTCATCACTGCTCAATTTGTTGATATCAATACGCTGGCTGTCACGCTTCAATTTTTCCATGAACACATAAACTCCCTTGAAGGCTTCATTAATTGAAAGCTCAACAAAAAGACTACGGCTGGCATATCTTCCAATATCCCTCGACAAGTCATAGATAAGGATGTTCCTTAGTAGTGATTTGTCACTATATGGTGCATAAAACACCCAATCTTCTTCTTCCGGTAATCCCAAAAGCGATACATTAATATCTTCATTATTGGCATCCCAGGTCTCCACTCCATATGATTTTTTGGGAAACATCTGAGAGGATGCGCCCCTGATCTCGATACCTATATTGCCGTCATACGTAACTATACCCTGTTCCGAAATGGTCATAAGCGCAGGTATTTTGGGCTCATCAACAATAGTCCCGCCATTTGTATTTACCAAAACCTGTGGGAGGCGATCCTCAGGATTAATGGTTGGATCTTCCGCCTGCTCTTGCTGTTCTTCCAGAATAGCTTCATCACTGCTACAGGAGCTAATGAGATATATAAAAAAAATGAGAGCAATAAACCGGATAAGGTTAACGCTCCCTAAGAATCTCAGATGCATGGTGTCATTTTTTTTCAAGTTACCAAATCTAATCTAGAAACCCCTGTTCCCGCATCCAGGCGTCATTGTAGACTTTGCCTACATAACGGCTCCCGTGATCGTGAAATAAAACCACCACAACATCTTCCGGGTTAAAATGCTCAGCAAGCTGCAGGACCCCTTTTATGGCAGCTCCGGCAGAATACCCCAGAAACATGCCCTCTTCCCGGGCAAGGCGGCGGGTATACACTGCGGCATCCTTATCCGTGACTTTGGTGAAACCGTCAATGATATCGAAATTTACGTTTTTTGGCAGAATATCTTCCCCAATACCCTCGGTTATATACGGGTAAATTTCCTTTTCGTCAAAGATTCCCGTTTCGTGATATTTTTTGAAAACTGAGCCATAGGTGTCCACTCCCCAGACTTTTACATCCGGGTTTTTGGATTTAAGATAGGTGCCCACACCTGAGATAGTGCCTCCCGTGCCAACGCCGACCACAAAATGCGTTACTTTCCCTGAGGTTTGCTCCCAGATCTCAGGCCCGGTGGTCAGGAAATGGGCCTTGGTATTGGAGGGGTTGTCGTACTGATTTACGTACCAGGAATTGGGGATCTCTGTGGATAATCTCCTGGCGGTGGAATAATAACTCCTGGGATCATCCGGAGCCACCTCTGTTGGGCAAACATGAACCTCGCAGCCCACGGCCTTAAGGATATCTATTTTTTCCTTGGATTGTTTATCATTGATAACACAAATGATCTTATAGCCCTTGACTGCGGCGGCCAGGGCAAGTCCCATTCCGGTATTACCGGATGTACCTTCAATTATAGTTCCGCCTGGTTTCAACAATCCATCGTGTTCAGCATCCTCGACCATCTGTAGTGCCATACGGTCTTTCACAGAATTTCCGGGATTAAATGTTTCGTATTTTGCTAGAACCAGACAGGGTAAATCCTCAGTGAGTTTGTTGAGTTTTACCATGGGCGTATGCCCGATGGTCTCAAGTATATTTTCAGCGTATTCCATGGGTTGCAAAGATAGGGTTCATAAAAAAACGGCCTGTCTGTAAAGGCGTTAAATTGTTCCTAAGAGAAACGGGTAGGGTCATTCGAATTTGATGGCCTTTACCGGGGTTATCCTGGTGACGATTACTGAAGGCAAGAGCAACATCAGCAGGCAAAGGAATAACACGCCCACATTTAATATGAGCACTGTAGGGGTATCAATGGAAACCGGGATATAGTCTATGTAGTATTCCCGGGGGTTTGGAAATTTAAACCATCGGTATTTATCCTGTACCCAGATAAGGCCCAGGCCGATTAGATTACCCCAAAACAAGCCTAGCGCGATAAGGTATGCTGCATTGTACAAAAATATCTTGCGAATCCTCCAATTGTCGGTCCCCAGGGCTTTGAGCACGCCGATCATCTGGGTTCTTTCCAGAATAAGCACCAGTAGTGCTGTGATCATATTAATACCCCCTACGATGATCATAATGCCAATGATGATGGCAATATTGAAGTCGAACAACCCAATCCATTCAAAGATTTTGTAATATTTGCCCATGATAGTCTGGGTGTCGAGCGTGGACAGTGTTTTCCCGTATATCTCTGCACTTTTTACCTCGATATCGTCAAAGTTTTCAAGGAATATCTCAAAATTTCCCACCTCATCGTCTTCCCAACGGTTCATGCGCCTGATATGTCGGATATCGGCAAATACATAGGTACTATCGAACTCCTCAAAGCCGCTGTCATAAATCCCCACCACCGTAAACCGGCGCTGATTAGGCATCTTTCCCGGGTCTTCATCCCTTAGGAAAAAAGTAAAGAAAGTGTCCCCTAATCCCAGTTGCAGCCGATTGGCCATGAGGCGTGAGATTAAAACCTCATCATTCAGTTCTTCGTTGTAATTTGGGATTCTGCCCTCGAGCAGGTATTCTGAAAAAACCGACCATTGGTAGTCGGGTCCTACGCCTTTGGCTATGATACCTTCGAAGGTATCAGCAGTTCGAATTATCCCTGCCTTGGTAGCGACCGCCTGCACATGGGAAATCCCCTCAACACCGTCAAATTTTGGATAAAAATCCTGGTTAAGAGAAACCGGTACCACGGAAACGTCTGACTGGTTATTGTCGAAGTTGTAGATCTGGATATGCCCATTAAACACGGAAACTTTTTCGCGTATTTTTTCCTTAAGCCCCACCCCTGTGGCAATAGCAACCAGCATCATGATAACGCCAAGGGCAATGGCAACTACGGCAATTTTTATTATTGGGGCAGATATGCTAATTTTATGATCTCCGCCTCTGATTAGTCGCCTGGCAATATAAAACGCTAAATTCAATGTATGCCCTTTAAGTCCGGTCTCAAAAATACATTATTATTATGGTTTTTGTGGCTGATCGCCTGCGGCAATCCGGGCAGTACAACAGCTTCCAAACCTATATCAGCAAAAAAGCCTGAAAAACAACAGCTCGACCTCCCCATAGTTATAGCTGCCAATCGGACTTCTCAATACCTCGATCTAATAAAAGGAAAACGATTAGGTATCGTGGCGAATCAAACTTCTGTTGTTTTTAAAGATATCGAACATCCTGAAGCAGGAAATACCCATTTGGTAGATTCGCTCCTGGCCCTGGGGATGGATATCAAAAGGGTTTTCGCCCCAGAACACGGTTTCAGGGGAACAGCAGACGCCGGAGAAGCAGTTAAGGATGGTGCTGATGCCAAAACAGGGCTTCCCATTATATCCCTTTACGGCAAAAACCGAAAACCCGGGGCCTCTCAATTGGAGGACCTGGACCTGATTGTGTTTGATATACAGGATGCGGGAGTTCGCTTCTATACCTACATCGCTACCTTACAGCTCGTATTGGAGGCCTGTGCCGAGCAAAGTATCCCTGTACTTGTATTGGACCGTCCCAATCCAAACGGACATTATGTGGATGGCCCCACCATGGAAAAAGAACATCAGAGCTTCCTGGGAATGACCCCTATCCCCCTGGTGTATGGGATGACCATCGGGGAATATGCGCAAATGATCAATGAAGAGGGCTGGCTGGATGGCGGGAACAAAGCATCGCTAACGGTTATACCCCTGGATAATTATACCCATCACAAATCCTATTCCCTGCCTATCCGACCTTCTCCAAATTTGCCCAATGATATCGCCATAAACCTGTACCCAAGTTTGGGGCTTTTTGAAGGAACCCATATCAATGCAGGAAGGGGAACAGAGTTCCAGTTTCAGCGTTTTGGTGCTCCTTCTCTGGATAAAGAGCATTTTTCATTTTCCTATACCCCTGCCCCTAATTTTGGTTCCAAAAACCCAAAACACGACGGGGAAATTTGTTATGGCGAGGATCTTAGTCAACATCCCCCTATGCGTTCCGTTTCCTTGAAGTGGCTGATAACGGCCTATAAAAACGCCAAAGATCAGTCCGCATTCTTCAAGACTTCAGGGTTTACCAAACATGCGGGAACCTCCTTGCTACAGGCTGCTATTGAAGCCGGCAAATCTGAAATGGAAATTCGAAAGGGATGGGAACAAGACTTAAATACTTTCCGGAAAATCCGGGCCAAATACCTGATGTACCCCTGATTATTCCTCGACAGCTGCCGTAGTGGGTTTGCGATATTTATGAAAGGGCTGTCTGAGCAGGCCGGTAACACTGGCATTCTCCTCCCGGTCCGGGAAAGTGTCCACTCCATATATGATTTTTTGCCGGTCCAGCTTCATAAAAGTCCCAAACATACGGTCCCAGATCGAGAATATGTTCCCGTAGTTTGAATCGGTATAGGGC
>JABDRK010000421.1 GCA_013041785.1 Eudoraea sp. | reverse complement strand
ATTACCATAATAGCCCGTGTTTTCCAATTGGTAATGCCTTCGTATGTGAAGAATTCTATTGAGGTGGTAGAACAGTACGTTGGCGGTAAGATAGCTGAGACGGTTGCCCGCGATCTGTTGCTGGAATATATCCTGATTATTGTGGGGGCAGCCCTGATGTCGGGGTTTTTTACCTTCCTGATGCGGCAAACCATCATCAATGTTTCCCGCTATATTGAGTATGATCTGAAGAATGAAGTATACGATCACTATCAGGAATTGAATCTTGATTTTTACAAGCGAAACCGCACAGGGGATCTGATGAATCGAATCAGCGAAGACGTGACCCAGGTCCGTATGTACTCCGGCCCTGCCATTATGTATGGTATTCAAACCCTTACCCTTTTTGTTTGTTTGATTCCCCTGATGTTCATAAAAGCGCCTACCATAGCTTTTTACGCCCTCGTTCCCCTGCCCGTTCTATCTGTTTTAATCTATCAGATCAGTCGGATAATCCATAAAAGAAGTACCATAGTACAGGAATTTCTGTCCAGGCTGTCAACTTTTGCTCAGGAGTCTTTTTCAGGTGTTTCAGTAATTAAGGCCTATAACCTGGAGCCCCAGGTTAATGACGAAATGGACACTCTTGCCAATGAAGGCAAAAGGAAAAGTATGGACCTGGCTAAGGTTAATGCCTGGTTCTTTCCCCTGATGATACTCCTTATCGGTATATCCAATATATGTGTCATTTATGTGGGCGGACAGCAATATCTAAGTGGAGAGATCGCCACTTTTGGAATTATTGCAGAATTTATCCTCTATGTAAATATGCTTACCTGGCCGGTTGCCATTGTAGGATGGCTCACATCAATAGTGCAACGGGCAGAAGCTTCACAAAAAAGGATCAATGAATTCCTTAAGATTACCCCCGAAATTAAAAACGAGAAAGTTGAAGAAACTTCCATTCAGGGTGAGGTTGAATTTGACAATGTAGCCTTTACCTATGAGGATACTCATATTCAGGCGCTGAAAGGAATATCTTTCCGTGTCAAAGCAGGGGAAACCATAGCCATCCTCGGTAAAACCGGATCGGGTAAATCTACAGTACTCGATCTGATCACCCGATTATATGATGTTAGTTCCGGGGAGATACGAATAGACGGGGTTCCCATAAAGGATCTCAACCTGAAAAGCCTTAGATCCTCAATAGGGGCAGTCCCTCAAGATGCGTTTCTGTTTTCAGATTCCATTAAAAACAACATCAAATTTGGTAAAGAAGAAGCTGCTGATGACGAGATTATTGAAGTTTCCAAAATGGCGGTGGTACACAATAACATAAGAGGTTTTTCAAAAGCATACGAGACCGTTCTGGGTGAACGGGGGATAACCCTGAGCGGGGGTCAAAAACAGCGTGTTTCCATAGCACGAGCCCTGCTACGAGACCCTGAGATCTATTTGTTCGATGACTGCCTGTCAGCCGTAGATACTGAAACGGAAGAGGAGATCCTGAACAACCTCAAGAAGGCCTCCAGGAACCGCACCACCTTTATCGTAAGCCACAGGGTTTCTTCAGCCAAGAATGCCGACAAGATCCTTGTCCTGGAAGACGGACGTATTCTTCAGGAGGGAACTCATGACCTGCTTGTTACTCAGGATGGTTATTATAAAGAGCTCTATATGCACCAGTTATCCGAGAAAGAAACCTAGAAAAAGTTGCTGAATACGCTTTTTTTTTACATTTTTGGGCTCATCTAACCAGATACACTAACCAGAAATATCCGACATGAGCGATAAAGATTTCATGGAACAGGAGGAAATACACTCCAAAGTCCTAAGGGCAGGTAGGCGAACTTATTTTTTCGATGTAAGAAGTACAAAGGCCGGCGATTATTACCTTACGCTTACGGAAAGCAAAAAATTTACCCACGAAGACGGCTCTTTCCACTACAAAAAACACAAGATCTATCTCTACAAAGAAGACTTTCAGGCCTTCCGTGAAATCATGGAAGAAATGATGGACTTTATTATTGAGGAGAAGGGACTGGAGGTAATCTCCGAAAGACATCAGAAAGACTTTCGCAAAGAAGACGTAAGTTCCAACGGAGAAATGAAATCACCGGAGGATTTTACGGATATCGACTTTGATGACATCTAGTCGATTGTTCAATAAATATGCAAAACGGTCTTCAAATTGAAGGCCGTTTTTTATTTTTAACCCTTCGCTAAACCGAAAAGGACACGAACTATGAAGAAAATTGCCTGTTTACTAGGGATTATGTTTGCATTGAGCCCAATCCATGCTCAGGAAACACCCGATCTTGATTACTATCTCCCGGAAGGAATTACCTATGATGAATCGATTCCTAAACCTTCGGAAATTATTGGCCACGAAGTAGGCGAATGGCATGTGACCCATGACAAGCTCATGTTCTATATGCAAACACTGGCTAATTCCAGTAATCGTATTCATATAGAAAATCGGGGAACCACTTTTGAAGGCCGCCCTATCCTGCTCCTCACCATTACTTCTCCTGAAAACCATGAAAATCTGGAACAAATACGTCAGGATCATCTGGCCCTAACCGAAAATGGAGGTGCTTCAAGCTCGTTGGAGAGCATGCCCGTTGTGGTTTACCAGGGCTTTTCCATTCATGGCAATGAACCCAGTGGTGCCAATGCCGGAATGGCATATGCCTATTACCTGGCTGCAGCCCAGGGTCCGGAAATCGAAGAATTGCTAAACGAAATGGTCATTCTGCTTGACCCTTCCTATAATCCCGATGGATTGCAACGGTTTGCCTACTGGGCGAATACCAACAAGAGCATACAACTTAACCCGGATAACAACGAACGGGAATACCACGAGGTTTGGCCCGGGGGTCGGACAAATCACTATTGGTTTGATATGAACCGCGACTGGTTACCCGTGCAGTTGCCCGAAAGCCGGGCACGCATCCGTACCTTCCACCGCTGGTTACCAAACGTACTTACCGATCACCACGAGATGCGTACAAACTCTACCTTTTTCTTCCAACCAGGAGAGCCTTCCCGGGTACACCCGCTTACGCCCAAAACCAATCAGGTACTCACTGCAGAAATAGCTAAGTACCATGCAAAAGCCCTAGACAATATAGGGTCCCTGTACTATTC
>JABDRK010000415.1 GCA_013041785.1 Eudoraea sp. | reverse complement strand
CTGAAACGGGCCCTGGGGTAATACACAGACCAATTCTCCATTTTGTATGGAGATATCCAGCTCATTAAAATCCTGGTTTACCGCATTGATCCTCAATGCGCCAAGATTGTTTTTCAACATACCGCTTTTTAGCAGTCGCTCTATGGTAACATCGGATGAGGTAGCTACCAGAGTAAGATGCTGTACATCCCTAAGGGCAACATCTTCAGAAAACTGTGTCTTTAGTTTGCCATAGTTCCAGCGCTGTACATTTACCGGGGAATACGACGCCAGAATATTGGTTTCATCCCCATCAATGGTAGTAGCAAGCAACCTCGAATAAGACAAGGTTGCCTGCATGTTTTTAGTGTTTTCAGCCAGATTAACTTCCCCATGGCGCACATTCATGTTGAGTTTGGCGGATTTTGGCATTTTGATTTTTATGGTCTTTTTCACCTTAAAACTCTTGTTTTCACCTTCAGAAGACCGGTAGAAGATCCTGGGCGCATCTCCAGTGATGATTACATTTTTCTGTGCCTCACGTGCTTCCTGCATCTGTTGACGACGCTCTTCCATGGCCTGCCTGCGTTCTTCCTGCGCCTGCTTACGGATTTCTGCTTTCTCCTTAATAATTTCTTCACGTTCCTTTAGCATTACTTCCCTTTCCGCTTTTCGCTCTTCCATCTGGGCTGTGCGTGCTTCCATACGCTCGGCAAAGCGTTCTCCCCATTCTTCCCATTTCTTCTCATATTTCTCGTCGAAATTTTTGGTAAATTCCTCAGCCCATTTCTGGATATATTTCTCACCATCCTCCTTATATTTTTCGTAATCGAAGTTTTCAAACTTCATGGGGGGCAAGGGTGGCATGGGCGGCATATCCACGATCTCCGGGATTTCCGGGATTTGCAGATCGAGGAATAGGGGTTCTAAATCCGGGATCTCCGGGATATCAATAACGATGTTTTCCAGATCTGCAACCATTCCTTTCTTAAACGCCCAACTTCGGTCCCCACGGGTACTTATTTCAATCCGTTCACTATTCCCCAGGATTTTTATGCCGTTTTCCTTAAAATAGGCAGCTGCTTCCTCTTTTGTAGCTCCTTCCAGTTCAATACTGGCTTCAACCACTACCTCCTTTCTGTTCCAGGTATCGAATTCGATGTCCGTATGGGAGGTATTTATATCGAGTACGGTATTGTCCCCCACGCTAAAGGTCTCCTTGTACTCCTTTTTCTGAGTTTGCCCGTTTAGCCCAATAGCGAAAAGACAAGACGCCAGGACCAGGGTTTTATACATGATTTGATGATAATTGTTCATTTTTTGATGATTTAATTTGGTTTAACTTCTCTTTTAATTTGAGCAACAGCTTTAACCTCAGCTGTAAATTTTTAATCAATGCTGTGATCGTTTGGTCATTTGGCCCCAGCGTATTTAATTCTTTGTTCAGGAAGTTATATTCCTGATTCAATGCAGCTAATTGTTCCAGGTAGCTATCCACCAGTTCCTTGTTTGCCGGGGAAACTTCCAGCTTAGACAGTTCCAGGTTGATGTTGGCCATATAATAGTTTTCTACCTTCTGTAATTCCGGAGACAGGTCCCCAAGGGAAATTCCAGCATTTTTATCCTTTTCTTCAACAGAAACAACTGTATTTTCAACCGGCTGCAAGCCTTTTTTCATACCGAGGAAATAGATCCCTATACCAAATACAACCAACACTGTGGCGGCAACACTCCAAAGCCATATAGCATTCGTCCTCTTCTCTGGCGGCATCTCTTTATCCAGACGATTCATAAAGCGGGCTTCATGACCGGATTTCATGCGGATTTTCTTTTCCCGCTCCTTCTCAAATAACTTTCTAAGATCCTGTTCCATGGTTTTTTTCTTTTAATAACTCCCTCAGGTAGGCTTTTCCTCGTAACAGCCGGGTACGACTGGCCGTCTGGGTAAGCTTAAGTATCTGTGCGATCTCTGTATGATCATATCCTTCCAGCAGGTATAATTTCACCACATAGCGATATTTTTCAGGCAATTGCTCCATCGCCCTTTTAACCTCAACCAGCGAAACCGATTCTGAAACCGACCAGTCCTCGTCCTCCACCACCTGCATTTGGTAATCCTGCAACTCCACAAACTGCATTTTCTTTGATTTCAAATAGTCGATACAGGTATTGATCACAATACGCTTTAACCAGGCCCCGAAGGTTACTTCCCCACTAAACTGATGGATCTTTTGAAAAGCTTTAATAAAAGCTTCCTGCAAGACATCCTCAGCGTCATCAGCATTATTGAGAAAACGTGCTGCAACGCAATACATGCCCTCACAATACTGTTTATAGAGTTTTAGCTGTGCCTTACGGTCGTTTTTCCTGCAGCGTTCTACCAGATCAATTTGAAACATCAGCTGGGTTTCCTATTGGTTTTTGTTGTTGCTATCTTAAGGACGAGGTGTAATTCCGGGTGTTGCAAAAAACCTGTATTTTTAAGAAATTTTATACTGCACCCTTGCAACAAGTTACTATAAAAAACGATTTCCTTTCCCTGAAAGTTCTTAATTACGGGGCTCGTATTCAGGAACTATTATTCAGGGATAAAGACGGAGCCTGGCAGAACACCGTGGTTGGCTTTTCCAAGCCTGAACAGTATTTAGAGGATCCCATATCCCTGGGTGCCTGTGTGGGCCGTTTCGCCGGTAGGATTTCAGGCGGAGGATTTACGCTGGATGGGGAATTTTATCCGGTATATAGCGAAGATGGAGTTCACCTGCATGGAGGGCAGGAAGGATTCGCCAACAAATACTGGGAGGTCAAAGAAGTACATCAGGGGAATGATCCTTTTGTAAAGTTAAAATATATCAGCCCAGACCAGGAAGAAGGATACCCGGGTGAGCTGGAGGTGACTTTAACGTATCAACTGCAAGGGGCTACTCTAAGAATTATCCATGAAGCCTTTACTGACCAACACACAATAGTAAATCTCACCAATCATTC
>JABDRK010000409.1 GCA_013041785.1 Eudoraea sp. | reverse complement strand
CCTGGGTATCTCTGGAATCTACTTAAAACGGATAAACAGGCTGTCGGTATTATCCGCTAACGCACTGGACACGTTCCAGCAGTTCCATAAACTGATAAACCTTCTGGAAACCACTTCTTTTAATGCGGAACTGCTAACCCAAAAACAGGTGATATTCAATAATGATGAGGAAGCTGTTTCCCGGTCGGTTCGGAAATTTGCAGATATCCTCCATGCCTTTGACCAGAGAAACAACATGCTTATTGGGATCCTGGGTAACGGCTTTCTGCTATTGGACCTGTACCAGGCCTACCGTATTGAAAACTGGATTGAAAAACACGGTAAAGAGGTAAACTACTGGTTTGAGGTACTGGGGTATTTTGATGCCTGCAACAGCCTGGGAAATTTTGCATTTAATCATCCTGCCTACGTTTTTCCGGAACTTTCGGCTGATCCTATCGTCATTAAAGCTGAGGGGGCGGGGCATCCGCTGCTTGATCAGGGGATTCGGGTAACCAATGATTTCCTGATCCGGGAACACGATTTTCATATCATTACCGGGGCCAACATGGCCGGGAAGAGTACTTTTTTAAGGACGGTTTCCCTGCTGATCGTCATGGCAAATACCGGCCTTCCGGTTTGCGCCACATCGATGCGATACAAACCGATCAAACTGGTCACCAGCATGCGTACGGCAGATTCCCTGACCCGACATGAATCTTATTTCTTTTCTGAATTAAAGCGACTAAAATTCATTGTTGAGGAGATGGCCAAAGACCGTTATTTCATTGTCCTGGATGAGATTCTCAAAGGGACGAACAGCACGGACAAGGCACAGGGATCCCGGCAGTTCCTCGATAGATTGGTGGCCTCTAAATCAACCGGACTTATTGCTACGCACGACCTGAGCCTGTGCTCGGCAGCAAAGGCTTACGGACAGGTAAGTAATTACTACTTTGACGCTGAAATTGTAAAAGGGGAACTCCATTTTGATTATCAGCTAAAACCCGGGATCTGCCAGAACATGAATGCTTCGTTTCTGCTTAAAAAGCTGAAGATCGTTGAATAAGGCCTTTGGGGAAGTAAAAAACCATTCGTCTACAGTAAACCGCCATTCACCTATAGCAATTGTCGGTTAGCCCTATAGCCTATGCCTGAATCTAATGGAATTAGGAAATTAGCAGGCTAACTTAATCGCACCATGAATATCCTTTTTATCGAAGACGACCTTATTGAAACCATGAAATTGCAGCGTACGGTTTCCAAACTGCAATTGAAGCACAAGATCCGGGAAGCCAAAAATGGGGAGGAGGCCTTATCGGAATTGCGCAATGGCAGTACCCTTCCTGATATTATCTTACTGGATTTGAACATGCCCCGTATGAATGGGCTGGAATTTCTCAGAATCCTTAAGGAAGACGAGGTATTGAAATACCTGCCAACCATTATACTCACCACTTCAGAAAACCAGGCTGATCTTCTCGAAGCCTATCGCATAGGAATCGCCGGATATGTGATAAAACCATTAAAACATGAAGATTACGAGGCAAAACTCAAAAGAGTACTGGAATACTGGGACATCAATGAATTGGTAAAACCCTAACAGAAATCCGCATTTCACAACATAATTTTCCCTTGCTGTCCTACTTTTCTTACTTTCCAAAAAATTCAACACATGAAAGGCATAGTTTTTACAGAATTTCTCGAAATGGTAGAGGATCAATTTGGACTCGAGGTAGTAGATACTATAATAGAGAAAGCAGAATTACCCTCTGAAGGGGTGTACACTGCCGTGGGTACCTACGATTTTAATGAGATGGTTAGCCTGATCTCCCAGCTCAGTGAACAGGTTAATATGCCGGTCAATGACCTGCTGTACGCTTTCGGACTCTATCTGTTTGACAGCCTGGGGAGGGCACATCCGGAAGTAATCCAGAATTATAATTCGCCACTTGCCCTGCTGAACTCTATAGAGGACCATATCCATGTACACGTAAAAAAGCTATACCCAGAGGCTGAGTTACCTCAATTTAAGATTCTGGACAAGACAGACCATTCCCTTACCATGATCTATACTTCCTCCAGAGGCTTGTATAGTCTGGCCCACGGTCTGATTGAAAAGACGTTTACCCATTTTGAGGGGGAGGCGGATATTAACTATACCCTCTTATCTGAAGATGGTACAGAAGTTAAGTTTGATATCATTCAGCATGGATAATAAAGAAGTCATACTTCTTAAAAAGGCCCTGGAACGGCAAAAGAAAGCTCGTGTGCAGGCAGAGAAAATCCTGGAACAAAAATCCAAGGAATTGTTTGATGCCAAACAACACCTCGAGCATGCCAATGCCCGACTTGAAAACCTGCTGAACGAGAAGACCTCCGAACTGGATGGGGCTTTTCTCAATATTATTGATCCCTATGTAGTCATGGACCTGGACTTCAATGTGATCAACATGAACAAATCTGCAAAAGAGTTCCTGGGCTTTGACCACAGGATGGAAACAGTTAATCTCGGGGAACTCGTTCACGAGGATTACCGGGAATATACCAAAGAGTCCATGGCCACGCTGCTGGAAGTAGGTACGCTTCAGAATTACCGGGCTAAGATTAAAGTCAAAAATGGGGCGGATCGTTTTGTTCAGATCAACAGTAGTATTATTTACGATCAAAAGCGGAAACCTTTGGCGGCTCAGGGTATTATAAGGGATATTACCTCAGAAACCGAAATCAAACAGCTCCTTTCAGATCAGAAAAAGCAACTGGACGTTATCGTGGACAATTCCCCATTGGGTTTTGTTCTCACCGTAAACGGACAAATCGTAAAAGCCAACAGCACATTCTGTGGTTTTTTGGGTTATAACGAGCTGGAATTGTGCAAGCTAAAGGTAAGTGATATCTCTTTCAAAGAAGACCAGCCGGCCTCAAGGTCCCTGATGGAAGAAATGAATTCGGGTAAAATTGATAATTTCATAATTAACAAGCGTTATAAAAGAAAAGATGGATCTATCCTATGGGCCAAAACGAATGTAAACGCTGTACGTGATAAAAACGGGGTCATCAAGTATCAACTGGCTATTGTTGAAGACATAACCGTGGAACGGGAAAAACAGTTGATGATCGAAGTGATCAATGATGTGGCCAAGGCCATTTTGGGTAAAATGGATATCCATGAGATTGCCTGGGAAATTACCAGAAGCATAACCCATTACCTGGGATCGGAAGATTGTATAATTTATCTGGTTGATCGCGACAAAAAGTTCCTGGAACAAATCGCTGCATTTGGGGATAAAGTAGATCGGGAAGGGGAAATTCATAATAAGGTTACCCTGGATCTTGGGCAGGGTGTTGTAGGTGCTGTTGCAAGTACCGGGAAGGCCGAACTTATTGGGGATACAAGTAAAGACAAGCGCTATGTGGTGGACGACGCAATCCGGTATTCAGAGATCACCGTACCCATTATATCTGAAGGGGAGGTAATCGGGGTTATTGATTCAGAGCACCCGGAAAAGAATTATTACACCAGGGCACACCTGGAAACCCTAAAAAATATTGCCCGGCTGGTAGCTATGCAATTGAAGAACGCGATTAATCTAAGGGAACGCCTGCATACAGAGGAACAAAACAGAAAATTACTGGAAGAATTACAACGGAGTAACGAGGGGCTTAAGGAATATGCTCATATTGT
>JABDRK010000356.1 GCA_013041785.1 Eudoraea sp. | reverse complement strand
GCCTGGCTGCCAGGGATACCTTGCGTTTGGAAATGGGCTATTGTCTTTATGGGAACGATATTGACGATACAACCTCCCCTATTGAAGCCGGGTTGGGATGGATTACGAAATTCAGCAAGGAATTTGTCAATCACGAATCCCTGGCCAAAGAAAAAGAAACAGGGTCTACAAGAAAACTGATTGCTTTTGAGATGGAGGAGCGGGCGATTCCCAGACAGAGCTATGACATTCTGGATGAGAACGATCAGGTAGTTGGGCAGGTGACTTCGGGAACCATGTCCCCCTCTCTCGGAATCGGAATCGGGTTGGGTTATGTTCCCAAAGCCATATCCGGAATCGGAACCAGGGTGTTTGTACAAATCAGGAAAAAGGCAGTACCCGCCAGGATTGTTAAACTGCCGTTTTACAAAAAGTAGCAAGGGAGCATGGCAGAAGACGGGGGAAAGAATGAAAAGAGCAGCAAGAAAGTCTTAATCCTGGGAGGCAGTGGTTTCTTAGGCAACGCCATTTACAAAGAACTGTGCAATTACTTCAATACCTACGGCACCTACTGCTCGGCCAGGAGAAGCTTCGAAGACAATCAGCAGTTTTTAAAATACGATATGCAGGAAGATGATATCGTACGCCTGCTCGAAAGGGTAAAACCCAACATTATTGTTTCGGCACTTAGGGGAAGTTTTGCTGCGCAGATACAGGCTCATCAGCATATGATGGAATACCTGATGCACCATGACTGCGCCCTGTTTTTTCTTTCTTCTGCAAATGTCTTTGATGCGTACAGCAAGTTTCCCTCCTATGAGTACGACAAAACGCTTTCGGAAAGTGTTTACGGGCGCTTGAAAATCAAGATTGAAAACATGCTGCTCAGGTTACCCAAATCCAAAATGGCCATCTTGCGCATACCCATGGTATTTGGCAACACCTCACCACGCATACGGGAAATGAAAAGCTATATTTGGAAAAATGAACCTATTGAAGTATTTCCTAATCTGATCATTAACGTTACCAGTGACGATCGGCTCACACAGCAAATCCACTATCTTATAAATCGGAACAAGCGAGGTATTTTTCATCTGGGAAGCGAAGACCTGGTACACCACGAGGATTTTATTAAGGAAGTGATTGATCGCATTGGAACCTTTAATCCGATCTATAAAAGGGTCTATACCACAAATGAAGAGCGTTACCTGGCAGTACTTCCAAAACACAATTTGCTTCCGAAAAATCTCAGGGTAACCTACCAGGAGATCATTGACCAGCATCTGGTTATTTGAGACCAGCCAGCTACTATTACCTTATTAATTCATATTTTAAAAGAAAAAATGGAAAAACTAACACCCAGCAGTATACAGGAACGCATCCAGAAACTTCCCGGATGGACGTACAACGGAAATGCCATTGAAACCCAGCTCAAGTTTAAGGATTTTAAAGAAGCCTTTTCGGTTATGACCAGGATCGCCTTCGAGTGTGAAGCCCTGAACCACCACCCCGACTGGAAAAATGTGTTCAACCAACTTCATATTGCCCTGAATACACATGATGTACAGGGCATTACCGATAAAGATTTTGCTTTGGCGCATAAGATTCAGGATATCCTTTCAGACTAGCCTGCAGGTATTCCAATACACTTGTAAAGGAGGCAAAAAATGCTAACTTTGGAATCGCCAAAAATGAGTCATGGGAAGAGCATTTGAATTCAGGAAGGCCAGGAAACTTAAGCGTTGGGCAGCTATGTCCAAGGCCTTTACAAGGATAGGTAAGGACATAGTGATGGCCGTTAAAGAAGGCGGCCCGGATCCGGATTCCAACTCCCGGCTGCGTGCGGTTATTCAGAATGCCAAGTCGGTCAATATGCCCAAGGACAATATTGAACGGGCTATAAAACGGGCCAGCGATAAATCCCAGGGCGAGTATAAAGAGGTTTTGTTTGAGGGCTACGGGCCGCATGGTATTGCCATACTCATAGAAACCGCAACGGACAACAACACCCGTACTGTGGCCAACATCCGAAGTTATTTCAACAAATGTAACGGCAGCCTGGGGACTTCAGGCTCTGTGGAATTCATGTTTGACCATACCTGTACGTTCCGCATCAATGGCGAAGGGCTTGATCCTGAGGAACTGGAACTCGATATGATTGATTTTGGTGCTGAGGAAGTCTTTACGGACGAGGATGGGATTCACATTTATGCCCCCTTTGAAAGCTTTGGCGCTATCCAGAAAGAACTGGAAAAACGCGATATTGAAATTCTTTCCTCCGGATTCGACCGCATCCCCCAGGTGACCAAGGAACTTAGCCAGGAGCAGGCTGAAGATGTAGAAAAACTTCTTGAAAAAATCGAAGAGGATGACGATGTGCAAAACGTCTTCCATTCGATGAAAGAATAATTACACTTAGCTATTTCATTTCTTGTTGAGATGATACTGATCATTTCAATTTGAAATGCTCCCCCTTATTTTTGATATACAGTTATCGGGCCCGCTTTCCCCTCCGGCCCAATTGTTTAATCAAAATATCAATGCTATGAAAACCACACTTCAGTACTTGTTATCAATCCTCTTTCTGTTTGCCTTTGTTGCCTGTTCGTCCAGTGACGAAGACGAGGATGTCATCACCAAGGAAGGGCCATTTAATATCAGCGAACTCGCGGGAAATTTCGAGGCTACTAAAGCACAATTTAGTGTTAATACGGTATCCGTAGATATTGTAGAAGACGGCGGGTCGGTTGATATGACAGTTCAATCCAGCGGCCGTTTTACATTGACACTTGATCCGGTTGACAGAGCAGCATACACCGTGAGTGGAGAAATGTTCTGGGAGGAATGGCAGGGAAGCTTTTACTTCGCTATTTCGTGGGATGACGAACCGGGGGATTGGGACACTTATGGCCATACCTGGGACGGCACTACTCTGTCTATTAACGGAGGTGCGGAGACTGGAGCATACGATTTTGATAACGACGGGGATGAGGAACCCTGTTCCCTGCATTTCATTTTTGTTCGTGTTTAAAACTGGTATTCTTTTCAGAACAGAATAAACCTGAATTCAATGGCGCTCATACAGTATGCTGCTTTTTGAGTCAGGTTTAACCCCTATCTATATGCTAATACTCGGATGATCACTTCATATATCCTGAAAATAGGATATGTTTCCCATTTCTGTTCAGCCAAACAAATAAAAGCTAAGTTCAGATTTGGTATGTCCCGCCGAATGATCCATATCATTGCAAGATTAAAACTGCGGCTCTAATTTTATTAATGATTTATAACATAACCTGTGAATTCTTTAAATAACCTTTCAAATCCGATATTATGAAAACACTTGGCAAAATATTTTTGTGTCTGCCCCTGTTCGCATTT
>JABDRK010000354.1 GCA_013041785.1 Eudoraea sp. | reverse complement strand
AAAAGAATAGTGATCTCATTCCCGGACACCTTTGTTTCATCCATGGGAATTCCCGTTGCCCCCTGAGCCGGGCTGTCCATCGTAGAGGAATAGCCACCTTCTGCTTTAGAAATGTTGAAAATAACGGGCAGTTCTACCCCCTGTGTTGTTAAGGTCCCTTCCCAACTACCAGTAAGGTTTTGATCCTGGGCGACTACCTGAAAAGTCAGAAAAAGAAAGATCAGGCTGAGTAAGCTTTTTGATTTTTGAATTGTTAGTTGCATAATTCTCGATTTTAGAAATTAACTGAATTTGCTTTGTATAAGTCACTTCCCGTAACCCATTGTTACAGAAAGCGTGAAGTTATTTCACAATAAAAATAAAGGGGTAAATCAGATTATACCATAAACTTATGATAAGCGGTAGTAATCGTAATTTAAACGGTTTTGAAAAACAATCCTGGTCAGAAAGAAAACCTTATTTTTCGGGAGGATACTTAGAGAATACTTTGAGCACAACGTCCCTGAGCAAACGCTCCCTAGTACTTGGAGAAGCATTATCACTAAAATTACTGCTGCTGACCGCCTGCCAGAACAGGGCGTCAGTTTGTACATCCACAAAATCAAATATAATATCCCGGGACATGTTACTATTCCCCAAGGGAATACCTACTGCGACTCCTCCCCCGACATTCCTGCCCGTTCCGCCCATTCCCACACCTACAGTGCTATTCGGGTTGTTCCGGTAACTAACGCTATGGATGTTGATGAAAAAGTCCGGATTTTCAGCCATGGGAATCCCTTTGGCTTGCAAAACAGAATCCACTGCACGCAGCAGCCTTTTGCTATCCAGTTCACTAAGGCCGGTATCCAGATCTGGATAATAGTTATAAGTAGTATATCTTGAAAAATTCGTCTCAGAAGCGTAATCATAATTTACGCGTACGGCGCCACAGGCAACCAACAAAAGAAACACGATAAGTAAGACTGCGTTTTTCATAGTAATTATTAAATCTAAAATTACTAAAAAATGAAGGGATCCTAACGATTGCCTGCACCTATTCGTTCAACAACACCCAGAGTTGGTCTTTAAGATTTTGCAGCCCAAATTGGGAAACTGAGGAAATAAACAGGTAGGGGACGTCTTTGAAATCTTCCTGCATTTCCCGGTCCATTTCCTCCATCAATTCTTCGTCCAGCATATCCGACTTTGAAATGGCCACCAGGCGGTTTTTATCAAGCATTTCGGGATTGTATTTGCGAAGCTCATTCAACAGGACGTCGTACTCCTTGGATATATCCGGACTGTCTGCCGGGATTAGGAACAACAACACGGCGTTCCGCTCAATATGCCTGAGGAAATAGTGGCCTAATCCTTTGCCTTCCGCAGCACCTTCAATTATACCCGGTATGTCTGCCATCACAAAACTCCTGAAATCGCGATACTGAACTATCCCAAGATTCGGTTTCAGGGTAGTAAATTCATAATCTGCAATCTTGGGCTTTGCCGCTGTCAATACAGATAAAAGGGTAGATTTCCCGGCATTGGGAAAGCCAACAAGGCCTACATCTGCCAGGACCTTAAGTTCAAGGGTAAGCTTTTTTTCCTCTCCCGAGGTGCCTGGCTGGGCGTAGCGGGGCGTTTGATTGGTGGCCGATTTAAAATGCCAGTTTCCCAAACCCCCAAGGCCACCATTTGCAGCGATCCGTTCTTCACCGTCTGCTGTAATTTCGAACAAAACCTCATTGCTCTCAGTATCACGAACTAAGGTGCCAAGCGGCACATCGATATATACATCAGCACCTGCTGCACCAGAGCTGCGGCTCTTACTGCCGTGTTCTCCGTGACCGGCCTTGAAATGCCTCTTAAACTTAAAATTGAAAAGCGTCCAAAGGTTTTTGTTGCCTCTTAGAATGATATGACCCCCACGACCCCCATCACCTCCGTCAGGTCCACCTTTGGGTACATATTTCTCACGCCTTAGATGTGCAGATCCTTGTCCACCTTTACCGGCAGTCACATCAATCTTGACATAATCCACAAAATTCCCCTCGGTCATGGGCTGGCTTTATAGTAAATCTATTGCGCAGTGTTTTATTCTGTACTCAGGGAATCGATTACCTGAACCAAACGCTCTGCAATCTCCTGTATTTCACCTACTCCATTCACGCTGTGGAATTTCTCTTGTGCGCTATAGAATTCCTTTAGCGGAGCTGTTTTTTGATTGTACTCTACGAAGCGATTTCGGATTTTTGATTCATCCTGATCATCCGATCGTCCGCTGGTTTTTCCCCTTTCCAGAAGTCGTTGCAAAAGAATTTCGTCCTCAGCTTCAAGGGCTACAGTAGCATTGATTTTCATGCCTTTGGATTCCAGTAAATTGTCAAGCGCTTCCGCCTGCGCTGTGGTACGCGGAAAGCCATCAAATATGAAACCGCTGGCTTCAGGATTTTGTTCCACTTCATCCCTTAGCATGTTGATAGTCACCTCATCGGGTACCAGTTCCCCCTGATCCATATAGGATTTGGCGAGGTTTCCAAGTTCGGTGCCATTTTTAATATTTCTCCGGAAGACATCTCCGGTTGAAATATGAATAAGACTGTATTTTTCCTTTAGGAATTCTGCCTGGGTGCCTTTCCCGGCCCCGGGCTTTCCAAATAAAACCAGGTTTATCATCGGATTTTCTTTTAATTGATATACTTCTTTCAGGTTACGTCCCAGCTCAAGATAATCCAGGCCATAACCTACTATAAACTTATTGGGGATTTCGAGACCAAAATAGTCTATAGCGTATTCCCCGTTATACACTTCGGATTTGTAAAATAGGCTCGCAATCTTAAAGTCCTTTATGTTGGTATTGGAAAACAGATGTATGAGTTCCTGCAGCGTACGACCCGTATCAATTATATCTTCAAGAATAATGATACTTCTCCCTTCAATATTCTCGGATACATCAAGCAGATTGCGTACAATACCTGTAGAGGTGAGGCCCCTGTAAGAACTTAGCTTAACAAAGGTCACCTCACACGGATGCGGGTAGTGTTTTAAAAAATCGGCTACAAACATAAAAGCCCCGTTCAGGACCCCCACAAAAATCGGGACCTTATCCTTGTAATCCCGGGCAACTTCAGCGGCAACTTTCTTGACGGCATCCTGGATCTGCTCTTCGCTCAGATAAGGCTCAAATTGTTTGTCGTGCAGTTTAATCAATGGTCAGGATATTTGCGGAAGGCAAAGATACGTTTTTGATTTCTCTTTTTTGAACAACCCCCATGGGTTTATAAGATTTAGCCTTATTTTTGCTGGAATAAATAAAAACGCCGAGGGAGCCGACAATTCATATGGCCAAAAACTACTTTTCATCAGATTTTAAACTAGGGATCCTGGGCGGGGGTCAGCTGGGAAAAATGCTGCTCTATGAAACCCGTAAATATGATATTTATACCCGGGTTATGGATGCCTCAGAAGAAGCTCCGTGCCGCATTGGATGCAATGAATTCGTGCAGGGGAGCCTTCTGGATTTTGATGCAGTTTATCAATTTGGAAAGGATGTGGATATCCTAACCATTGAAATTGAAAATGTAAATGTTGAAGCCCTGGAAAAACTGGAAGAAGAAGGGGTTTTGGTCTTTCCACAATCTGAGGCGCTGCGTACTATTCAGAATAAGGCAAGACAAAAATTGTTCTATGTAGATCATGGCATTCCTACCGCCCCATTTTCCAGGTTTGCGTACAGCAGTGAGATAAAAGAAAGTATTGCCCATGGAGGCCTCGCCTTTCCTTTTGTCTGGAAAAGTGCCCAGTATGGGTATGACGGGAAAGGGGTGAAAATTATTCGGTCTGAGAAAGATCTGGAAGGCCTGCCCAATGTAGAATGTATAGCGGAAGAGTTGATCGATTTTGAAAACGAGTTGGCCGTGATCGTGGCGAGAAACCAGGACGGGGATGAAGTGGCCTATCCGGTTGTGGAGATGGAGTTTCACCCGGAAGCAAACCAGGTTGAATACGTCATTTGCCCGGCTCGAATCCCGGATGCAGTAGCGGAAAAAGCACGGAATGTGGCCTTAAAAGTATCTCGTCAATTGGAGCATGTTGGGCTTCTGGCTGTAGAGATGTTTCAGACACGAGACAACGAGATCCTGGTTAATGAAATGGCGCCAAGACCGCATAATAGTGGGCACTATAGCATTGAAGCCAGCTATACAAACCAGTTTGAACAGCACATTCGGGCAATCCTGAATCTTCCTCTTGGAAACACAGACAGTAAGGTGGCAGGTGTTATGGTCAATCTGGTTGGAGCAGCAGGTCATACGGGAGCTGCCGTCTATGAGCATATAGAGGAAATTCTGAAAATAGAAGGGGTAACCCCCCATATTTACGGAAAAAGGGAAACACGTCCCTTCCGTAAAATGGGTCATGTTACCATAGTCAATAAGGATATGGATACAGCCCGGGAAATTGCCGAAACCGTTAAAAACACAATTCGTGTAATCAGTAATTAATACCAAAACAGTATGAGCAAAGTAGCCGTGGTAATGGGAAGCACCAGCGACCTTGATGTAATGCAGGAAGCAGTAGATATACTCAAAACATTTGGCATTGCCGTTGAAGTAGATATTGTTTCGGCGCATCGTACGCCGGAAAAACTATTTGAGTTTAGCAAAAATGCACATAAGAACGGATACCATGTGATCATTGCAGGAGCCGGCGGAGCCGCTCATTTACCCGGAATGGTAGCTTCACTTAGTCCGCTTCCTGTTATTGGGGTTCCTGTTAAGAGCCGCAATTCCATTGACGGCTGGGATTCGGTATTATCCATCCTTCAAATGCCAGCAGGGGTTCCTGTGGCCACCGTTGCGCTGGACGGCGCACGAAATGCGGGAATCCTTGCAGCCCAAATTATCGGAAGTCAAAATCCGGAGATACTTCAAAAAATATCTGATTTCAAAGAAGGACTTAAAGAGAAAGTGATAAAAGGTTCTGAAAAGGTCCGGGGTTCCAAATAAGCTTAGCTTGAATTCAGTACGTTTTACAAACAGCAGAAAAATACGAGATTATGCCTGAGGTAAATCCATTATTAACCCCTTTTGATATTGCCCCTTTTTCCCAAGTACAGGACAAGCATTACAAGCCTGCATTCCTGGCGGCCTTAGATGAAGCCCGCACGGAAATTCAGCATATAACGGATCAGGAAGCAAAGCCAACATTTGAGAATACACTAGAAGCCCTGGAATACAGCGGTCAGCATCTGGACAGGCTTTCCAGTCTTTTTTTCAATATCAATTCCGCAAATACCACAGAGACTATCCAGGCACTGGCTCAGGAAATCTCTCCTATGCTTGCTGAGTTCAGCAATGACATAACTCTGAATACCAAACTTTTCAATAGGGTAAAGGCCGTGTATGATTCCCGTAAAGAATTGAATCTAAACCCGGAGCAACAAACCCTGCTCGATAAAAAGTACAAACACTTTACGAGAAACGGAGCTAATTTGTCTGATGCGAAAAAGAAGCGCCTCCGTGAAATCGATACTGCCCTGGCTAAGCAGAAGCTCAGCTTTGGAGAAAACGTTTTGGCCGAAACCAACAAATACGAATTGCAGCTTACCCGGGAATCTGATCTCGAAGGCCTCCCTGAAAGTGTTGTCGAAGGGGCTCGTTTATTGGCCGAATCCAGAAAAAAAGAAGGCTGGGTCTTTACCCTGGATTACCCCAGCTACCTTCCTTTTATGAAATATGCCCAAAACCGGGAACTTCGAAAACAACTCTATCTGGCTTTTGCCAGCAAAGGATTTAATGGGGACACGCTGGATAATACCGATCTGGTTCTACAAATAGCCAGGCTCCGCTTCGAACGAGCCCAACTTTTAGGCTATCCTACCCATGCCCATTTTGTCCTTGAGGAGCGCATGGCCGATACTCCTGAAAAGGTTATGGAATTCCTCAATGAATTATTGGATAAAGCCAAACCAGCGGCAATACGGGAATTTCAGGAACTGCAAGACTTTGCAATATCTACAGGCGGGATAGACCAACTGGAGAAATGGGATAGTGCGTTTTATTCCGAGAAGCTGAAGCAAAAATTATTTGATCTGGATGACGAACAGCTAAAACCGTATTTTAAACTGGAGAACGTACTTCAGGGGGTTTTCCAGGTGACCGAAAAATTGTTTGGATTGCGTTTTGAAGCAGTGGATGATGTAGACAAATATCACGAAGAGGTGATTACGTATCGGGTATTTGATCAGGATAATACCTTCATTTCTCTTTTTTATGCCGATTTTCATCCCCGGGCGGGTAAACGCGGGGGTGCCTGGATGACTTCATATAAACCACAATTCATCAAGGATGGTGAAAATTTCAGACCCCACATTTCAAATGTTTGTAATTTTACCCGATCTACCGAAACCAAACCTTCCCTGTTAAGTTTCAGAGAGGTCACTACCCTGTTCCATGAATTCGGGCATGCTCTTCACGGGATGCTGGCGAATACCACCTACCCCAGTTTATCGGGAACCTCAGTGTACTGGGATTTTGTTGAACTCCCCAGCCAGCTTCTTGAAAACTGGTGTTATGAAAAGGAGGCCCTGGAATTGTTTGCTATTCATCATGAAACTGCTGAGCCCATCCCCATGGATCTGATTGAAAAAATCAAGGCAACAGCCACTTTCCAGGAAGGTATGGCCACCTTAAGGCAATTGAGTTTTGGGTTACTGGATATGGCCTGGCACGCCAAGGATCCTTCAGCAATTACAGATGTTAAAAGCTATGAAAAACAGGCATTTGAAGGCACACAACTTTTCCCGGAAACCCCTGAAACCTGTATGAGCACCGCGTTTTCACATATCTTCCAGGGAGGGTATTCCTCTGGCTATTACAGCTATAAGTGGGCAGAAGTATTGGATGCAGATGCTTTCGCGTATTTTAAGGAGGAGGGTATATTTAACCCGAAAATAGCGCAGAAATTGCAAACCCAGATCC
>JABDRK010000344.1 GCA_013041785.1 Eudoraea sp. | reverse complement strand
CAATGCGCCTGGCCTTCATCCATTCCTGCATGGCTTCCGGAGATTGCATTAGCCTCTGCATATCCTGCATGGCTTTGAGATGGGCTTCGTCTTTCTTTTCGAACATTTCTCTACCGTGGGCCTTACTTTGGGCTACTATTTCTTCAAAGGTATTCCCTTCGAATTTATGGTCACAGGCGCCGCCCAGTTGACGGCAGGTCATGGTTTTCATTGTCAGGTAATTTTTAAAAGTTTAGCCTATCAATTGAGTTAGGGATACTACCTTACTTTAAAGGTATAAAAGATTAAATAAATTGATAATCAAGGCCTTGTAATAGAAGGCTACTATCTTGCTTAACTTAAGCAGGCCGGTGATATAACCGTACAAAACGTTTCAGGATTTCCTTGGGGATATGGGTTTTGACTTGTTTTATCTTATCGATCAGGCCCTCGGCTTCTTCAGGATCAAAATACCCGTAATTCTTATAAGTATGTACACGGAGGATGAACTCCCTGGCATCGGCTTCAGGATGGAATTGCGTTGCATATATGTGCTGCCCGATGCGGAACATTTGAACCGGACAGGGATCGGAGGTGGCCAAAAGTACGGCATTCGCCGGTACTCCGTCACAGGCTTCTTTATGCCCAACCCTGGCGGTAAAGGCAGGGGGCAAACCTTTTAAAAGCGGGTCCCTGGCGCCTTCTTCGGTTATCCTGATTTCAACGCTTCCAATGGGTTCAGCATATTTTTCTGAAATTGGTATCCCACAATAGTGGCCTAAAAGCCCATTGCCAGAGCAACAGCCTAAAAAAGGAAAATCCGCCGGAACAATGCGGTCGAATAACCGCTGGTAAAAGGCCTCTATATCCTTCTGGGTCTGGCTCTTCTTGTTTTGGGTTTTGCTAATATCAAATGGGCTGCCCCCGGCTATTATAGCCGTGTAATTGCTGAGGTCTATATCGGGAATGCCTTGCTCCAGACGTACGCGATGTACTTCCTCCCTTGGCAGGCCTGATACCCGCAAAATGGCTTCGTACTCACTTTTGGCAGTGACGTCCTCCGGCCGCATTTGTAAAATGAGCATCTTTTTCATCCAGAGGCTAAGATACACAGCAGATTGAAAAAGCTAAGGAAATTCTCTGTTATTCCTTCACAAAAACCATACAGTGTTGCCAGGGCAGGTTGCCAATATTCTGTTCAAGCTTCAATCCTGCAGCTTTCATTTCCCGCACGGCCTGGGCTTCAGACATTTTATGGATCTTCTTGATAGGGACCAGGGGATCTTCGGCTCGATATTCGATCAGGAAGAGTTTGGCATCTGAGCGCATCGCTTTGTATAGTGATGCCATTAGCTCCTTGGGAAAGCCGATCTCGTGGTAAACATCTACGATAAGTACCTTGTCTACCGAGTTTTCCGGAAGGTTTACGCTTTTTTCACTCCCTTTCACAGGTTTTATGTTGCCGACTCCATTAGCTTCCATTTTTCGGCGGATTTCTGCCAGCATTTCCTCCTGTATGTCCACAGCATAGATCAGCCCATCCTGAGCGAGTTTTGCCATTCGGAAAACGTGGTACCCGGAGCCTGCACCAATGTCGGCGATGGTATCCCCGGGTTGGATGTTCATGTTCTTCAGAAGGAGGGAAGTTCTTTCTTCCTCTTCCCGTTCAGGCCGTTCCAGCCAACTCATCCCCTGGTAACCCATAACCCTGGCAATCTCGCGACCCATATACCATTTACCGATCCCATTCCAGTCGCCCGTTTTATAGGTATAGGTTTCATCTCCGGATTTTTGAGAGTTACATTGGGTTTGCAGGAGGGATAATGCAAGCAGCAGGAGTAATCGGATTGTTCTTTTCACAGCCTTATCGCTAAGCATTATTGACCGTATTCATGTAGTTTTTCCTGATATTGAATATCCGGGGTTTTGAACTTCTTGACATACCTTTTTGCCACGTTCAAAGCCCTCAGTTCATTCTTTTTCTTAAAGGAATGACCAGACATTCTGATCAGGATATTTTTCAGAACCTGAATAGCATTATTGATGTAAGGGCCTTTGTTCAGCATCACACATTCGGCCTGGGCAGCTTTGGCGGCATCGCTGACTTCTGCCCGTGTTGGAATTCCTGTTTTAGCAAGGTTTTCAAGCACTTGAGTGGCCCATATCACGGGGATGTGGGCCGCCTCACATATCCAAAGGATTTCATTTTGCACTTCAGATATCCGCTCAAAACCAATTTCAACGGCCAGATCCCCACGGGCAATCATCACTCCGATTTTGTTCCTTTCCATCCCTTTGATCAGGATTTCAGGCAGGTTGTTAAAGGCTTCCTCATTCTCTATTTTAAATACCACACCAACATCTTTTGCATCGTATTTACTGAGTTCCTCATAGAGAATATTTACATCTTCTGCAGTTCTGACGAAGGAATAGCCAATAATATCAGCGTGTTTGCAGACGAAGGGGAGAACCTCGATATCTTTTGGGGTTAATGCCGGTAAATTTAACTTGGTATTCGGGAGGTTTATCCCTTTTTCCGATCCGAGCTTTGATTTATAGCATTCGGTTATCACCACTTCCAATTCTTGCTCGTTTTTGTCGATCACCACAGCTT
>JABDRK010000332.1 GCA_013041785.1 Eudoraea sp. | reverse complement strand
ACTCTCACCTTCCTTATCTAGCTTTTGAAGATATGGCACGGCAATACCCATTAACTGCACAACGATAGAAGCAGAGATATACGGCATAATCCCCAATGCGAATACCGAGGCATTAGCAAAGGCCCCTCCTGTAAAGGCATTCAGGATCCCCAGGATTCCCTGTTCGGTATTGGAAGAAAGTTCTGCCAGTTGTGAAGTATCAATACCTGGGAGAACTACCTGGGCACCAAAACGGTACACAAGAAGTAACCCCAACGTTACAATAATGCGTCCGCGGAGTTCCTCGATCTTCCAAATATTCGATAAAATCTCAAAGAATTTCTTCATAGGTATTGACTCTTACACGCTTATCGCTTCTCCACCTGCAGCTTCAATAGCAGCTTTGGCAGAGGCTGTGAATTTATGGGCACTTACTTTCAGGGAAGCCTTAACTTCACCTCCACCCAGAATTTTTACCAAATCGTTTTTGCCAGCAAGCCGGTTGGCCACCAAATCCTCTAATGAAACCGTATCCTTTACTGCACCTTTTTCTACCAGCTTCTGCAGCTCACTCAGGTTGATTCCCCGATATTCTACCCGGTTGATATTTTTAAACCCAAATTTGGGTACCCTTCGTTGCAAAGGCATCTGGCCACCTTCAAAACCAATTTTCCTGGAATACCCGGAACGTGACTTAGCTCCTTTGTGGCCACGGGTTGCTGTTCCTCCTTTACCGGAGCCTTGTCCCCTACCCACTGATTTGCCTGCTTTGTGCACAGCCCCTTTGGCTGGTTTCAGATTGTTTAAACTCATCTTGCGGTTCCTTTTCTAGGCCTCCTCGGTGGAAACCAAATGTTTTACTTTATTGATCATTCCCAGGATGTTGGGGGTGTCCTCATGTTCTACCACCTGTCCAATCCTGCGCAGTCCAAGAGCCTCCAGTGTTCTTTTCTGATTCTGAGGTTTTTTGATACCGCTTTTTACCTGTTTTACTCGTATTTTTCCCATCCTGTTCCTGATTATCCTTTAAAGACTTTTTCAAGGGAAATACCCCTTTGATTAGCCACTGTTCGGGCATCACGCAACTGCAGCAGGGCATCAAAAGTAGCCTTAACCACATTGTGAGGGTTGGAAGATCCCTGTGATTTCGAAAGTACATCCTGAACGCCTACGGATTCCAGTACGGCCCTTACAGCACCACCAGCAATTACTCCGGTACCATGTGAAGCAGGTTGGATATATACACGAGCTCCACCATATTTTCCTTTTTGTTCGTGAGGCAAGGTTCCTTTACTCAGGGGAATCCTGATCAGATTTTTCTTGGCGTCCTCTATAGCTTTGGCAATCGCCGTTGCTACTTCTTTAGACTTACCAAGTCCATGGCCTACCACGCCATTTTCATCTCCAACTACAACAATAGCAGAGAATCCAAAAGCCCTACCCCCTTTGGTAACCTTGGTAACCCTTTGTACTCCAACCAGGCGATCCTTTAGTTCGAGACCACCGGGCTTAACCGTTTCAACATTCTTATATTTTGCGTACATACTCACAATTAAAATTTTAATCCCCCTTCACGGGCACCTTCAGCCAATGATTTAACTCTTCCGTGATACAGATTACCTCCGCGGTCGAATGCCACTTTTTCAATACCAGCCTTGGCCGCTTTCTGTGCCAAAACCTTACCTACTTCTTGGGCAATCTCGGATTTGGTGCCTTTAGCATCAATAAGTCCTTTATCCCTGGAGGAAGCGGCAACCAGTGTTTTACCACTGATGTCGTCAATAACCTGGGCGTAGATCTCTTTATTACTTCTGTAAACAGATAGCCTGGGTCTTTCAGGGGTACCAAAAGATACCTTTCTGATTCTTCTTCGTATCCGTTGTTTTCTTTGCGTTTTTGACAATCCCATAGTCGTACTGTTATGCTGATTTACCAGCTTTTCTTCTCAGTTGTTCTCCAACAAACTTGATTCCTTTTCCTTTATAAGGCTCAGGCTTACGGAAGGAACGGATCTTGGCAGCCACCTGGCCAACCAATTGCTTGTCGTGAGAAGATAATTTTATAATCGGATTTTTTCCTTTTTCGGAAATGGTTTCCACTTTAATCTCAGGAGCCAGATTCAATACAATGTTGTGAGAAAAGCCCAGTGCAAGGTCCAGTTTCTGTCCCTGGTTGCTGGCACGATATCCCACCCCAACGAGTTCCAGTTCTTTGGTCCATCCCTGAGAGACTCCCTGTATCATATTATCGACCAAGGATCGGTAAAGACCATGCTTGGCCTTATGGATCTTGGAGTCAGACGGCCGGGTAACGAAAACCTGTCCTTCTTCCACCTTGATCTCCACCTCGTCGAATTTTTGGCTGAGCTCCCCCAGTTTTCCTTTGACGTTGATCACATTATCCTTGACTTCCACCTGGGTTCCTTCAGGGATATTGATCGGGTTATTACCTATTCTTGACATTTTCCTATTCTTTAGATCTCTAAAACTCCTGTATTAATAAACGTAGCAAAGAACTTCTCCGCCCACATTTTCATTTTCAGCCTGCTTGCTGGTCATCACCCCATGAGAAGTAGACACAATGGCAATCCCAAGTCCGTTTAGTACCCGGGGCATCTCGTTAGATGAGGCGTATTTACGCAATCCAGGTTTACTAATACGCTTGATCTTGCGGATTACAGGCTCCTTGGTAAACTTGTTGTATTTAAGCGCAATTTTGATTGTTCCCTGCACCTTGTCATCCTCAAATTTGTAACTCAAAATATACCCCTGATCAAACAAGATCTTGGTCATTTCTCTTTTGAGGTTAGACCCAGGGATTTCCACTACCCTGTGCCCGGCCTTATTGGCATTTCTTAATCTAGTCAGATAATCTGCTATCGGATCTGTTAACATCTTTTCCCTTTTTATTGCGTTTACCAACTTGCTTTTTTGACTCCCGGGATCAATCCCTTGTTGGCCATTTCCCGAAAAGTAACCCTGGAGATTCCAAAAGTTCTCATATACCCCTTAGGCCTTCCGGTTAATTTGCAACGGTTGTGCATACGAACGGGAGATGCATTCTTAGGGAGCTTTTGCAGCGCCTCATAATCTCCGGCTTCCTTCAACGCCTTGCGTTTTGCAGCGTATTTTGCAACCATTTTTGCCCTTTTTCTTTCACGGGCTTTCATAGATTCTTTAGCCATACTAATTCTTTTTGAAGGGAAGTCCCAATTCTGATAAAAGTGATTTTGCTTCCTTATCCGTCTCCGCGGAAGTCACGAACGTAATGTCCATTCCGTTGATCCGGTTGATCTTGTCTATATTGATTTCCGGAAATATGATTTGTTCCGTTACACCCAGGTTATAATTGCCGCGGCCATCAAATCCTGTTGCACGAATCCCCTGGAAATCACGTACCCTGGGAAGTGCTGTGGTAACCAACCTGTCGAGAAATTCATACATTTTCTCGCCTCTGAGGGTAACCTTGGCCCCAATGGGCATTCCCTTTCGGAGTTTAAAGGCAGCCACATCCTTCTTGGAGATTGTGGACACAGCCCTTTGCCCGCTGATCATGGTCAGTTCATCAACCGCATGATCAATCAGTTTTTTATCGGCTACCGCAGCTCCGACTCCCCTGCTCAAAACAATTTTTTTGAGTTTGGGAACCTGCATAACGTTGTTGTATCCGAACTCCTCTTTTAGCGCGTTTATCACACGCTCCTGATATTCTTTCTTTAATCTTGGAACGTAAGCCATAATTAAATTACTTCATTGGATTTCTTGGAAAATCTTACTTTCTTTCCATCCCTGATTTCAAATCCTACCCGGGTAGTTTCCCCGCTCTTGCTGTCAATCAGCGCCAGGTTCGACACATGGATAGGTGCTTCTTTCTTAACTATACCGCCCTGTGGGTTCTGAGCACTTGGTTTCTCATGCTTGGAAACCTCGTTTACGCCTTCCACAATGGCCTTGTTCTTTTCCCGGTCTACCCTCAGTACTTTACCTTCGCTACCTTTATGGTCTCCGGTTATTACCCTAACGGTATCTCCTGCTTTGATTCTTAGTTTCATTTTCTATACTTTAAAGTACCTCAGGGGCCAGTGATACAATCTTCATAAATTGTTTCTCCCGCAATTCCCGGGCTACAGGCCCGAAAACACGTGTTCCACGCATTTCACCTGTCGGACTTAACAGTACGCAAGCATTATCGTCAAATCGGATATAAGAACCGTCTGGTCTGCGCACCTCTTTTATGGTCCGTACTACCACTGCTGTAGAGACGGCACCTTTCTTTATACTCCCATTGGGTGTAGCTTCCTTAACCGTTACCACGATCTTGTCCCCTACGGATGCGTACCTTCTTTTAGTACCTCCTAAAACCCGGATGGTCAAAACTTCTTTTGCCCCCGTATTATCCGCAACTTTTAATTTAGACTCTTGTTGTACCATTTTATTTCGCTCTTTCTAGGACTTCAACTAACCTCCAACATTTGGTTTTGCTCAAGGGGCGGGTTTCCATGATCCGCACAGTATCGCCAATATTACAATCGTTTTGCTCATCGTGCGCTACGTATTTCTTAGTCCGCAATACGAACTTTCCATACATAGGGTGCTTCACCCGCTTTACTTCCGCAACCACAATGGATTTCTCCATTCTGTTGCTGGTAACAACGCCTATCCTTTCTTTTCTTAAATTTCTTTTTTCCATAAAGCAGAACCCATTATTGGTTTTCCCTTTTTGTTAATTCAGTTGCCAATCTTGCCACGTTTCTTCTCGCATTTCTAATGAGCAGCGGATTCTCCAATGGTGTCACCGAATGCGCCATTTTTAAGTCGGCATGCTGCTTTTTAAAAGCAGCTATTTTTTCTTGTAGTTCCTCAACGGACATTTCTTTTACTTCAGACTGTTTCATGGTCCTTTTTCTTTTTTATGCAGCTTCGTAATCCCGAGCTACAATAAATTTTGTTTTCACCGGTAATTTCTGAGCAGCCAGTCTGAGGGCTTCCTTAGCTATGTCCATAGGCACTCCACCTACTTCAAACATAACACGGCCTGGTTTTACAACCGCCACCCAATATTCCGGTGCTCCTTTCCCTTTACCCATCCGTACTTCAAGCGGTTTTTTGGTAATGGGTTTGTCCGGGAAGATCTTGATCCACAATTGTCCCTGGCGCTTCATGTAACGTGTCGCGGCTACACGAGCTGCCTCTATTTGCCGCGAAGTGATGAAGTTGGAATCCAAAGATTTAATTCCGAACATTCCGTTTGAAAGCTGGTGCCCCCTCTGGGAATTTCCCTTCATCCGGCCTTTCTGTGCCTTGCGGTATTTTGTTCTTTTTGGCTGTAACATTTGCTTCTACTTAAATCTTATTTTCTACGACGTTTTTTCCTGGCGTCGGGCTTGCCTTTTCCCTGTCCTTTGGACATGCCAACCAGCGGGGAAAGTTCGCGCTTACCATAGACCTCACCTTTCATGATCCATACCTTGATCCCAAGGCGACCGTAAGTAGTATGCGCTTCTTCGAGGGCATAGTCGATATCGGCACGGAAGGTAGACAATGGTATTCTTCCATCCTTGTAAGATTCCGTACGCGCCATCTCAGCGCCGTTCAAACGTCCTGCAATTTGAATTTTTATTCCTTCGGCATTCATTCGCATCGCAGCAGCGATAGCCATCTTGATGGCCCTACGGAAGGAAATACGATTTTCAATCTGACGGGCTACACTGGCAGCAACAAGTTTCGCATCCAGCTCTGGCCTTTTTATTTCAAAAATATTAATCTGAACTTCCTTGTCGGTGATCTTTTTAAGCTCCTCTTTCAACTTATCCACTTCCTGGCCTCCCTTACCAATGATGATCCCAGGTCGGGCAGTGGTAATGGTTACCGTAATAAGTTTAAGTGTACGCTCAATGATCACTCTGGAAACACTGGCTTTGGCCAGACGGGCATTGATGTATTTTCGGATCTTGTCGTCTTCGGCAAGTTTGTCACCGTAGTCGTTTCCGCCATACCAGTTCGATTCCCATCCCCTGATGATCCCTAGCCTGTTTCCTATTGGATTCGTCTTTTGTCCCATATTTCTCGCTAGCTTACTGCGTTATTTCTTGCTCCTAATACCAAGGTTACATGGTTGGAACGTTTTCTGATTCTGTGTGCTCTTCCCTGAGGTGCAGGTCTTAGCCTTTTTAACATTCGTGCGCTGTCTACCTTGATTTCCTTTATAAAGAGATCTGCGCTTTCAATATCGGCATCTTCATTTTTGGCCTGCCAGTTAGCCAGTGCAGATAATAAGAGCTTTTCCAATCTTTTGGAAGCTTCCTTTTGGTTGAACCTAAGGATAGCCAATGCCTTTTCTACGCCCTCACCACGAACCAAATCAGCTACAAGCCTCATTTTTCGGGGTGATGTGGGACAATTGTTAAGCTTGGCGAAGGCCAACTTTGCCTTCTCCTCCTTTAACCTTTCGGCCATTTGTCTTTTTCGTACTCCCATAGCTTACTTACTTTATGCCTTTGTTCTTAGCCCCAGAATGCCCGCGGAAAGAGCGGGTTGGAGAAAACTCTCCCAGTTTGTGGCCTACCATATTTTCCGTAACGTAGACGGGAACAAATTGCTTCCCGTTATGCACCGCGATGGTCTGGCCCACGAAATCAGGAGTGATCATTGAGGCTCTTGACCAGGTTTTAATTACGGACTTCTTACCGGATTCTATGTTTTGCTGGACTTTCTTTTCCAGACTGTAGTGAACGTAAGGTCCTTTTTTTAAGGAACGTGCCATTATTGTCTACTATTTATTTCTTTCTGCGTTCAATTATATATCGATTCGAATCCTTGGTCCTGGAACGGGTTCTGTATCCTTTAGCAGGGATACCGTTTTTAGACCTTGGGTGTCCTCCGGAGGCTCGCCCTTCTCCACCACCCATCGGGTGATCTACAGGGTTCATAGCAACCGGACGTGTTCTTGGCCTTCTTCCTAACCAACGACTTCTTCCTGCCTTACCTGACACAATGAGCTGATGGTCCGAATTCGAAACTGCACCAACGGTAGCCAGGCAATTTGCCAATACCAAACGGGTTTCCCCAGAAGGTAATTTAATAGTGGCGTACTTCCCTTCTCGTGCCATTAACTGGGCAAAAGTACCGGCACTTCTGGCCAATACCCCGCCCTGTCCGGGTCGAAGTTCAATACAGGAAATAATCGTTCCTAAAGGAATATCACTTAAAGGCATGGCATTTCCGATTTCCGGAGCCACCTTGTTTCCTGAAACGATTTTTTGCCCAACTTTTAAACCATTTTGGGCAATGATGTACCGCTTCTCCCCATCCGTATATTCCACAAGGGCGATGAAAGCCGATCGGTTGGGATCGTATTGAATGGACTTCACCTCAGCCTTTACATCCTGCTTGTCTCGCTTGAAGTCGATAATACGATACCTCCTCTTATGACCCCCACCTCTGTGACGAGTAGTCATTTTACCTTGACGGTTTCTACCTCCCGTTCTTTTTTTCGGAGCAAGCAAGCTTTTCTCCGGCTTATCAGTAGTAAGCGCGTCAAATCCGTTTACTACTTTAAAACGCTGCCCGGGAGTAATCGGTTTTAATTTTCTAACTGACATCTCGCGTCTTTATAGATTACTGTAAAAATCAATTATATCCCCTTCTTCCACGTCTACTATAGCTTTCTTAAAGGCATTTGTTTTGCCTTGCTGAACGCCGGTTTTTGTAAAACGTGTCTTTCGGGTAGGACCGTAATTCATAGTGCGGACCTTCTTGACCGCTACCCCATAAGTCTCTTCCACTGCGTCTTTGATCTGCAGTTTATTCGCCCTGGGATCCACTACGAAACCGTACCGGTTGTACAGTTCGCTGTCGCTGGTCATCTTCTCCGTAATGATCGGTTTAATCAACACCCTCATGGTCCTTACTTATTTAAATTTGATTCAATTCCTTCCAGCGCACCTTCAAGAAGCACGATATTGTTCGCATTCAATATTTTGTAAGTGCTTAATTCTGAGTTGGTTATAACTTCAGAACCTTTCAAATTGCGCGACGACAAATATACGTTATTATTTGAATCGCCCAAGACGAAGAGTGACTTTTTGTTCTCAATCCCGAGTGACTTCAGGATGTCCTTAAAATCTTTGGTTTTAGGCGCTTCCAATTGGAAATCCTCAACAACCATAATCGCCTTCTCCTGCTGCTTGATACTCAGTGCGGATTTTCGCGCCAGTCGCTTTACATTTTTATTCACCTTTTGCCCGTAATCCCGGGGTCTGGGTCCAAAAATGCGGCCTCCACCTCGAAAGATAGGAGACTTGATACTTCCCGCACGGGCGGTACCTGTACCTTTTTGCTTCTTGATTTTGCGCGTACTTCCCACGATCTCAGCTCGTTCTTTGGTCTTGTGGGTACCCTGCCTTTGATGGGCCAGGTATTGTTTTACGTCCAGATAGATGGCGTGATCATTCGGCTCTATCTTGTAAACAGCATCTGAAAGGTTTGCTTTCCGACCTGTATCTTTTCCTTTAATGTCTAATACGGCTACCTTCATTACTTCTCAATAGTTACGTACGCATTCTTATGACCCGGAACACAACCTTTTACTACAAGGAGGTTCTTTTCCGGAACTACTTTTACAACCCTAAGGTTTTGAACTTTTACCGTTTCCCCACCCATTCGGCCAGCCATCCTCATTCCTTTGAAGACTCGTGACGGATAAGATGCAGCACCAATAGATCCCGGCGCTCTCAAACGGTTGTGTTGTCCGTGGGTAGCCTGCCCGACACCGGCAAAACCGTGTCTTTTTACTACTCCCTGGAAACCTTTTCCTTTGGAGGTGGCAGCTACGTCCACAAATTCGCCTTCTATAAAAAGGTCCACACCCAGGGTGTCTCCCAATTTATACTCTCCTTCAAAATCACGGAACTCGACGACTTTTTTCTTGGGAGAAGTACCTGCCTTTTTAACATGGCCCATTTCGGCCTTGTTTGCACGTTTTTCTGCCTTGTCATCGAAACCGAGCTGAAGGGCATTATACCCGTCTACCTCTTCGGTTCTGACTTGGGTAACGATACATGGTCCAGCTTCGATAACGGTACAGGGAATGTTTTTCCCTTTGTCATCAAAGATGCTGGTCATGCCAATTTTCTTTCCAATTAACCCAGACATACGTTTTTATTTAATAATTCAGTTTCTATTCACTTTCTGACAAAAAAACAGGGCCAAAAACAATTCGACCCCGAATTCATTTTTGTTTCCGTTTTTCCTTCGCGAACCGCTCCGGACATGTCCGCCGTCTCTTGCCGAAACGGCTTATTCTTTTCATTAAACCTTAATCTCCACTTCAACACCACTGGGAAGCTCAAGCTTCATCAGGGCATCGATAGTCTTGGAGGAAGAGCTGTAAATATCCAGCAGGCGTTTGTATGAACTCAACTGGAACTGCTCTCTCGATTTCTTATTTACGTGCGGCGAGCGCAATACCGTAAAAATTCGTTTGTGCGTGGGAAGAGGAATAGGCCCTGTTACCACTGCACCGGTGGTTTTTACCGTTTTTACGATTTTCTCGGCAGACTTATCTACCAGATTATGGTCGTAAGATTTAAGTTTTATTCTGATTTTCTGACTCATCTTATTCTCAACATTAAACGGTTACACCGGTTGCCAATTTAATTACTTCCTCTGCGAGATTGGAAGGGGTCTCAGCATAGTGTGAAAACTCCATGGTAGAAGTTGCCCTACCGGATGATAAAGTTCTCAAAGCTGTAACATATCCAAACATTTCAGACAGGGGCACCTCAGCTTTGATCACTTTAGAACCAGCTCGGTCATCCATGTTATTAACCTGTCCTCTTCTTCGGTTGAGGTCTCCAACAATATCCCCCATGTTTTCTTCTGGTGTAAGCACCTCAAGCTTCATTATGGGTTCCATCAATACGGATCTGGCCGATTTAGCCGCGGCCTTATACCCCATTTTTGCAGCAAGCTCAAAAGACAGGGAATCCGAATCCACCGGGTGGAACGAACCATCAGAAAGCGTAATTTTCATACTGTCCATCTCAAATCCTGCAAGGGGTCCATTCTTCATGGCCTCTTTAAAACCCTTTTCTACAGAAGGGATATATTCCCTGGGGATGTTACCCCCTTTAATCTTATTTTCGAAAACCAGGCCTGACTCTTCTTCTCCCACAGGCTCCATGGTAAAGACAATGTCTGCAAATTTACCACGACCACCGGTTTGTTTTTTGTAAACTTCACGGTGTTGTGCTTTTTGCGTTATGGCTTCTTTGTATTCTACCTGGGGTTGCCCCTGATTCACATCAACCTTAAACTCACGCTTAAGACGGTCTACGATAATATCTAAGTGAAGCTCACCCATCCCGGAGATAATGGTTTGTCCGGAGGCCTCATCCGTTTTCACCTGGAAGGTTGGATCCTCTTCGGCTAATTTGGCCAGTGCCATTCCGAGTTTGTCCACATCCGCCTTGGTTTTAGGCTCTACTGCGATCCCGATAACCGGATCAGGGAAAATCATACTTTCCAATACGATCGGATGCTTCTCGTCTGAGAGCGTGTCTCCTGTTTTTATGTCCTTAAAACCGACAGCTGCTCCAATATCACCTGCTGCGATAGATTCCACAGCATTCTGCTTATTAGAATGCATCTGATAGATTCGGGATATCCTTTCCTTATTTCCGGAGCGGTTGTTTAACACATAAGAACCTGCATTCAGTTTTCCCGAATACGCCCTGAAAAATGCAAGACGCCCTACAAAAGGGTCGGTAGCAATTTTAAATGCCAGGGCAGAGAAAGGTTCCTTGATATCTGGCTTTCTGGTAATTTCGTTTCCGGTATTTGGGTCAATTCCAGTAATGTCATCTTTGTCCATCGGCGATGGCAGGTAGCGGCAGACCGCGTCAAGCAGGAATTGTACTCCTTTATTTTTAAAAGAAGAACCACAAATCATCGGAATGATACTCATATCCATAACGGCTTCCCGAAGTGCAGCGTGGATTTCATCCTCAGTAATGGAATTCTCATCCTCAAAGAACTTCTCCATGAGGGTATCGTCATATTCTGCTACAGCCTCGATCAACTTGGCCCGGTACTCATGTACTTCCTCTTCCATTTCGGCAGGAATATCGATGATATCGAAGGTAGAACCCATGTCCTCCTCATGCCATACAATGGCTCTGTTCTTAACCAGGTCTACAATACCTTTAAAGTCGGCCTCTTCTCCAATAGGCAGCACAATAGGTACCGCATTGGACTTAAGCATATCCTTTATCTGCTTGCAAACCGCAAGGAAGTCAGATCCCTGCCGGTCCATCTTGTTCACAAAGCCCATTCGGGGTACTTTGTAGTTATCTGCCAGCCTCCAGTTTGTTTCTGATTGTGGTTCAACCCCGTCAACCGCACTGAATAAGAATACCAAGCCGTCCAGAACGCGCAGCGAACGATTTACCTCAACCGTAAAATCTACGTGCCCGGGGGTGTCGATAATATTAAAGTGGAAGGGTTTGGACTCAGGGGTCATCTGCCCGTTGTCTGTCGGAAAGTTCCAGGTACAGGTTGTTGCTGCCGAGGTAATGGTAATACCCCTTTCCTGCTCCTGTTCCATCCAGTCCATAGTTGCCGCACCATCGTGTACTTCCCCGATTTTGTGACTTACCCCGGTATAGAACAGAATTCGTTCTGTTGTGGTGGTCTTACCGGCATCGATATGCGCGGCAATCCCAATATTTCTCGTGTATTTTAAATCTCTTCCCATTGTTGAAATTAAAATCTGAAGTGAGAGAATGCTTTATTCGCCTCGGCCATTTTGTGGGTATCCACTCGCTTTTTAACCGCAGCACCTTCCTCACGTGATGCCGCCAGGATCTCTGCAGCCAACTTTTGGGCCATTGATTTTTCATTTCGTTTTCTTGCAAAACTGATCAACCATTTCATGGCTGTCGATATTTTGCGGTCTGGTCGGATCTGCCTTGGAATCTGGAAGGTAGCCCCTCCTACCCTTCGGCTGCGCACTTCCACATGAGGCATCACATTGGAAAGGGCATCTTTCCAAACTTCAACAGCTGGTTTCTCCTCGTCTGTCTTGCGCTGGTCTACGATATCTATTGCATCGTAAAATATTTTAAAGGCAACTGATTTTTTACCATCCCACATCAACATATTGACAAAACGGGTGACCAGTTGGTCGTTAAACCGCGGGTCTGGTAAAATGGGCCTTTTCCTTGCCTGTTTTTTTCTCATCGTTCTTAATCGTTTACATTACTGTTTCGGACGTTTGGCACCGTACTTGGATCTTCTTTGGGTCCTGCCGGCAACTCCGGCGGTATCCAATGCTCCTCGTACAATATGGTACCTTACCCCTGGTAAGTCCTTAACTCTTCCGCCTCTAACCAATACTATCGAGTGCTCCTGTAAATTGTGCCCTTCTCCAGGGATGTAAGCGTTCACCTCTTTACCGTTTGTCAACCGCACCCTTGCTACCTTTCGCATAGCTGAATTCGGCTTCTTTGGCGTAGTGGTGTATACCCGCGTACAAACCCCTCTTCGCTGGGGGCACGAATCCAAAGCAGCCGATTTACTCTTCTTGGTAATTGTGGCTCTTCCTTTTCGTACTAATTGTGAAATTGTTGGCATACGTTATTAATGTATATATACTACCCTCATTTAAGGGCTGGCAAATGTAGTAATAATTCATTATAATTCAAATGCCTGCCGATGAAATTTCTCTGAATTTTAGGATTCGCAAAAATCCAGGGTCCCATGGTTACACATATGGCAAAAAAATGTAGGGGGTATACCTTATTATATATACATTAAATCAAGTAAATCTTTTTAGAAAGAAAAAATGCTGTCCTGGCACAATAACGTATTTTTAGGAGTCTTTTCCATTCTTTAAGAATTCCTCATATTTTCAAAATAAAAAATTAAAAGAAGGTATTTTTTGAATAGGATTTCTACCATTCCCTTAAATTATGAGTTAGGGTGGGCCCGTAAAGCTGCCTATTAGTTCTCAATACACTTCTCGAAGACCATTTTCTTCTTAAAGTTTTATTAAAATAAGTTTGGATTATTAACATGAAATTATGATTTTCGCATTTAGCTAATTCAAACAATTCAAAAATGAGAACAAATTTAAATGGAATCTTAACGCTGCTTTTGGCGTTTGTGGTGCATTTGTCATTTGCGCAGGAAAAGACGATTACTGGTACGGTAACGGACCAGGATGGTTTGCCCTTACCAGGGGTTAATATCGTCGTAGAAGGGACCACTACAGGTACCCAAACGGATTTTGATGGAAATTATGCCATTAATGCTAGTGTGGGGCAATCCCTGCTCTTCAGCTATATTGGACAACAAGACATCAGAAGAAACGTTGGTGCTTCAGACACAATTAATGTACAGATGCAGGAGGATGCCCAGGCCCTTGAAGAGGTAGTCGTGACGGCACAAGGTATCAAGAGAGAAAAAAGAGCGCTGGGATATGCAGTAACCTCTGTAGGTTCCGAGCAATTGGAAAGCAGAACTGAAGGTGATGTTGCCCGGGTACTCGCTGGAAAAGCAGCTGGGGTGCAGATCACCGCTGCAGGTGGTGCTTCTGGTTCGGCGACTAACGTAACCATCCGGGGACTCAGTTCCTTCAGCGGTGGTAACCAGGCGTTATTCATTGTTGATGGGGTTCCATTCAGTAATGACACCAATGATACCGGTAGCTTTATTAGCGGTAACACTGGTTCTTCGCGTTTCCTGGATATCGATCCAAACAACATTGCCAGCGTGGAAGTACTGAAAGGACTGGCTGCGGCCACACTTTATGGTACGCAAGGTCGAAACGGGGTTATTCTGATTACGACCAAAGCGGGCGCTGCTGAAGGAGGAAGGAAAAAAACGGAAATTACCGTTAACCAATCTTTCTTTAACAATGAGTTTGCTTCGGCCCCTGATTATCAAAGTTCTTACGGTAACGGATTTGACCAGGCCTTCGGTTGGTTCTTCAGTAACTGGGGACCAAGCTTTGACCGTAACGGTGTAGCCGGATGGGGAAATCCCAATGCATTTGCTTCCCGTTGGGGACTGCAGGATGATGGGACCATCAATCACCCATACTCGGTTACGAGTGTACAAAAGACTCGTGATGCCTTTCCGGAACTTCAGGATGCACGTTACCAGTGGAAACCATACAATTCTGTTGAGAACTTCCTCCGTCCCGGATTCGTGGTTAATACCTCGGTTAATGCTGCAGGTGGATCTGAAGACGGCAAAACCGCTTTCAATATTAACGTAGGATATCTTCAGGATGAAGGGTTTACCCCAGGGAACTCCCTGAACAGAGCCAATATTTCTATTGGTGGCCGGGCAGAACTTTCCAATAAGTTCACCATTAGCGGAGCTATGAACTATTCAAGGACTGACTATAAAACACCACCTATTGCCTCCAGTAGGGGTAACGGTACAGATGGTCTTTCTGTTTACGGTAACGTACTTTTTACACCGCGTTCTGTTGACCTTATGGGACTTCCTTTTGAGAATCCCATTGACGGATCCAGTGTATATTACCGAAATGGTAACGATATTATCAACCCAAGGTGGACAGCAAAAAATGTTACTTATCGCCAGTTGACCAACCGCTTCTTCTGGAATGCACAGTTGAACTACGCGATTAACGATAACCTGAACATTAACTGGAGAACAGGTCTGGATTTCTACAACGAGCGTAATATCAACGCTTCCAATAAAGGTGGTGTTGAATTTAACTCAGCGATTTTTGGTTTCCTGGACACGTATGATAACAACAACACCATTTGGGAGCATTTCTTCTCGATCAACGGAGATTATGATATCTCAGAAAAAATGGGACTGACTTTTACAGCCGGTGCCACTTCCCGTCAGGATTTCTTTGATCAAAACGGTGTAGGAAGTACAGGTCAGATCGTATTTGGAATCAAGAGACACTTTAACTTTGAAAACCAAACGCCTATACAATTCTCAAGAAAGAGAAATATTGTAGGTCTTCTGGCGCAGACTACTTTGGATTATGACAATATGTTATTCCTGAACCTGTCTGCACGTACCGACTGGGTTTCTAACCTTTCTACCGAGAATAATAATGCGACCTATCCCGGAGTGAGTTTATCCTTCCTTCCAACCACCGCATTCGATGGTTTGAGAACAGATAATGGAATCAACTTCTTGAAAGTAAGGGCCAGTTACGGTACCTCAGCAAACTTTCCAACGGGTTATCCTACTATTAACGTAGTAGAGCAAAATACCTTGGTTTACGGAGAAGGTGGTGAAGTAACTACAAACCAGATCGATAACTTCCGTGCAAATCCAGATCTCAAACCTGAAGTTTTGGAAGAGTATGAAGTTGGGATTGAATCACGCTTATGGAAAAACAGGATTTCCCTCGATTTAACGTACTTCGACAGAAGGACCAACGACCTGATTGTTAGGGAACCACTTCCTCCTTCCAGTGGATTCTCATTCACCCAGAGTAACATCGGTGAGATCAGTAACAAAGGATTTGAGGCCGATATAGGTGTCGATATATTTAGTGGAGAGGATTTCAGCTGGAATTCCAGGGTGAACTTCTTCACCAATGAAGAGATAGTAACGGAACAAGACCAGGATTTCATCGCTTATGCTGGTAGTTTGTCAGCAGGTGGAGGCCTTTTCCGAGGTTCTAACGCTGCTATAGAAGGCGAATCTCTGGGTACTATTGTAGGTACGGCCATTGCACGGGATGCCGATGGAAACTTCCTGGTAAACGCTGGTGGTAGCTATGTAGTAGCTGAACAGGATCTGGATGGTAATGTGCCAATTGTCGGTGATGCGATTCCAGATTACACCATGAACTTCATTAACACCCTTCGTTATAAGAATTGGAACCTTGGATTCCAGATCAACCACGTGAAAGGTGGGGATATGCTATCCAGTACGGTTGCCGTACTTCTTGGTAGGGGGCTTATCGTAGAAACAGAAGATCGTTTGAATACTTATGTTTTACCAGGGGTACAACAATCTACTGGAGAAACGAATACCAGGCAGATTAACAACTCTACGTATTTCTTTAGTAACCTGTTGTTTGGTCCTACTGAAACCAGGATTTACGATGCTTCTGTAATTCGTCTGCAGGAACTTTCCCTGGGATATACTTTCCCATCCAAGTTCCTTGACAAGACTCCTTTTGGATCGCTATCGATCACCGCACAAGGTTTCAACCTGTGGTACGATGCATACAATATGCCCGATGGTGCTAACTTTGATCCAAACGTACAGGGGGTAGGTATTGGTAACGGTCGAGGATTCGACTTTATCAACGGACCGAGTTCCAGGAGGTATGGGATAAGTATTAAAGCTTCATTTTAATAAAAATTGTTAATGACAACAGATATTATGAAACGAGTATTAAAATATATAACCGTTGTTTTTATCGCAGGAGGGTTTTTCCAATCCTGTGAAACAACAGAGCTGGACTTGCGAGTAAGTCCCAATGACCTTGCTTCAGACCAAGCGGATCCAAATCTATTATTGAATTCCATTCAGCTGGCTTATGCCTCAAATATGGATGATTTGAACGACCTTGGTGCTGAGGTAACACGAATAGACTATATGTTTGGTCGTGACTATTTTAACAACTATTCCGGAGCAACGCTGAATGGAGTCTGGTCCCGTACTTACAGTAGTGGTGGAACCATACCCGGAGACTTTGTGAGTGCAGGTATCTGGACTAATGTGGATGCCTTGATTGCTATTAACGAGGCCAGTGATATTGACTATTCCTTCCACATTGGAGTCGGACAGGCACTGAAAGCACACATGCTGATGCTTATTACGGATTATATCGGTGGTGCAGTTTTAACACAGGCCGCTCAGCCTGCTGAGTTCCCAGCGCCTGCCTTTGATGACGGTCCTACTGTTTATGCAGGTGCCTTAGCGCTGCTGGATGAAGCAGAAAGCCTTTTATCCGGTGCGCCTGAGATCCCTGGGGTTACTGACCTTTTTTACGGGGGAGATACTGATCAGTGGATCAAGTTAGTCGAAACACTGAGGTTAAAGGCATACCAGACTACTAATAATGTAGCTGGTTTCAACCAGGTTATTGCCCGAAACAACTTCATCTCAGATAATGATGATGACTTTGAATTCCAGTATGGAACCAGTGAATTACAGCCTGACACACGTCATCCTGATTTTGCAGCTGACTATAC
>JABDRK010000267.1 GCA_013041785.1 Eudoraea sp. | reverse complement strand
ACCCAATAGCTATACGGCTCTCTGTATCGAAATCTATGATATTTTAGTTCCCCCCTCGATTTGTCGTTGGATTATCATCGTCATCATTGCTATCACGATTTGTCGTTGGATTATCATCGTCATCATTGCTATCACGGTTTGTGGTCGGATTATCATCATCGTCATTACCTATTTCATATAATATCTGGTCTTCGGCGGTGCTTTCGGCTTCACAGGAAACCAATCCTATACTAAAAAGAACTGCTACTAAAATGCTGGTTAATTTTTTCATCTTCAATGGGTTTAGTTATTGTTAAGAATTGTCTTACCCGAACTTATTAAAGATGAACTAGGCGAATTGCATCAAAACCCATGCATTTAGTATTTGGCAGGGTTCTGTGAGTAAGTGACCGGGTTTTGTGAGAATTTACTTAGAGGTGGAAATGGAATTCCGGGAGAGGATCTTCTTTAATTCGTCAATCCTGGGTCTGTACGAGCGGGAGAATGGCAATTGGGTTTTTCCACTTTTTAAGGCACACACCGATTTTCCGTAGTTTATACGCGATACATAATTCCTGTTGAGAATGTAGCTTTGGTGTACCCGAATGAAGTTTTTGGGCAGCTGATTTTCATAGGTTTTGAGCGTCTTAAATGCGCTGATCACACGCCCGTCCTTTAAATGAAAATCTGTTGTATTGCTATCGGCTTTCAAATACAGGATATCATTGGTGTCTATGTAGTGGTAATCTTTATAGGATTTCAGACACAGTGTTGGAGTTCCTTCTTCTTCAGGAAGCTGCTTCTGCAGCCTTCTGATTGTTTTGCGAACATCAAACTCGTTATAGGGGAGTAGCCAGTAATCAAAAAAGTTGTACTTAATGGCATCGTAGGCATATTCCTTTGTACGGGAAATCCCAATAAATATGGGTAATTCCTTCATATACTGATACAGTTCAGTAACCATATGGAAGTACTCATAGGCCTTTTCACCCAGGTTGATGAAAACAATATCCGGTAAGTATTTGATTATGGAATTTAGCCCTGCATTACGGTCCCGCGCCTCGTCAAGACAGGCAAAATCGCCGTAGTCCTCTAAAAAATGCTGTAGTTGCAGTTTTGAAGAGGCATCGGCATCTACTATGGTGTAGTTATAGGGCATAAACCGACATTATACGTTGAAAGTACTCATTCAGAGTGAGATAGGGCTATAGGTAAACCTTAGAATTTATAAGGTTTAAGTTTAAAAACAGAGAAAGCTAATATATTTGGAGGAAATTTCCTTCGAAATATTAAGATTTAACAGGTTTATTCTTGCGGAACGTACTGAAAAGCCCCGATATCGGGTAGGGTAGTCCGGTCTGTACCCAGCAGATCGAAGGGAACCCGCTGGGCTGCTTCCGGCTTGCCATTTCCAATAGCATCTGAGTTCTCAGATATTCGGAAATCCTGTTCCACCAAATCCAGGAATGAGGCGTCCCCGTTAAGGAGTATGTTCGTGTAATTAGCCGTATTGCCAAAGTCGTACAGGGGATCAGCGGATGGCTGTTCGAATTTAATCAGGCAGTGTTCAAAGTTGAAATTAAACAGGTTTTCCCCATTGCTATTCAGGAAGAGTTCGGTAGACGTGTTGCCGCTAATAATGCAGTTCCCGAAATAGGCCTGTGTCAGGTCTGCTGCCTGGGAAGGAAGATTTATTGATTCCTCAAAATTGTTTAGTTGGATAGCAGACCCGGTCCGGAAACCATTGCTCCAGTAGTTGGCAAAAGTGCTGTGTAAAAACTCATAGTCTCCGCCCAGGTTTCCATAAAAGGAGGCATTACCGGCATTTCCGAGCACAAGGTTTTCTCCATATATACTGCTGTTCCTGCCCCAGAGATTAACCAGAGAACTGTTGTAGACCTGGCAATTAGCCAATAGAAGGGTAGGGGGCACAGCCCCCGGATTCCCTTCTGCCAGTATTCCTACGGTTGCGTTTTTCAGGGTCAGGTAGTTGAAGGCGTTGTTTGTGCTACCTGCTGCCAGCCAAAGGGTACCCCATTGTCCGGGCACTTCCGAAAATTCGGGTTCCAGTCGGTCTCCCTCCAGTATCACCTCATTTTCTAAAAGGTCCCGATCGGTGCTCAAAGATCCATTGATTTGCAGGGAGGCTCCGGGCCCAACCCAGATTCCGGAGTCCTTATGAAAATGGACCCGGGTTCCCGGGGCCATGGCAAGCGTCTGCCCGTTGGCTACCGCCGCATAGCCATAGATCACATAGGGTTTTTCATTCGTAAAATTTAGTTCATCATTTTGCAGGAAGAAACCCTGCACCACCACTTCAGTGCCGTCGGGATTGGTACCCAGGGATAGGGTTTCCCGGGTTCCATCGGCCTGGGTAGAAGGATATAGAAAAACGGCATCCCGAATCAGGGTAACCAACTGCACTTCCTGAATGCTGTTCCCGGTTCCGAAGCGAATAGCATCTGTGTATAAAAATTCATTTTGGTTCAGGGAGTTGATATCCAGGGTAGTTTCAATAAAGACATAAAGGCTGTCCCTGGCCAGTATAGGGACATCACTGAAGATTTTACCGGACTCCCCGTCAACATTGAGCCGGTAACCGCTGCTCCCCCCATCTGCCAGCCCTACAAATGGGATGCTTAGATCATCATCTGTAGGATTATAGACCTTTAGGGAATAGGTACTGCTGCTGATGCCGGTAAAAACAGTGTCCAGAAATACCGTATCCCTGGAAAACTCCAGCTGGCCATTACTCACTTCAAAATCAAAATCCTTGCGGCAGGAGCTCCAAAGGATGGCCAAAAACAATAAGAGGGATAAACCTACTCGGGTCATAAGGAGAATTAAGAATTGGCGGCATTCGGGAAGAGGCTCATTACGGCCTCTGGGATACGCATGGGCTTTTTCGTACTTGCATTTAACAGGCACCATGCGGTTTCTGATTTAACCAGGAGGCCCCTTTCCTTGTGATATATTTCAACAACCCTGTTGGAGGTAACCCCGCTATTCCGCGCCACGTGTGTGGTTAGGAGCAGCTCCTCATCCAGGAAAGCTGCCTTCTTGTATTCAATGTGATGGGAAAGCACTACCCATATGAGTTCTTTTTGTAACGCTTTGGAGGCCTTTAACTGCCAGTGTTCCCTGGAAATATCCTGAATCCATTCCAGATAGCGAACGTTGTTTACATGTTGCAATTCGTCCAGGTCTTTTGGGGATACCCGTATGTATTTCTGATGGTACTCCATTATTCTTTGGGCTTGATCCTGACCTCAAAAAGTTTATCCCAATTCTTGCCGGTAACAAAAAGCGTCTTTCTGCCCGGGTGGTAGGCCACACCATTGAGCACATCGAGTTCGGCGTGCTGTTTTACCCGCTTCTTGAGTCCACCAAAATTGATTACCCCTTCAATGGCCCCGCTTTCGGCGTCTACGATCATCATGCTTTCCTTTTGCCAGACATTGGCATAAATTTTCCCTTCCACATACTCCAGCTCATTAGCCTTATTAAAAACCGATTTGTCGGTTACAATTTGCAGGTAATCTTCTTCTTCCAGGGTATTGGGATTGAGAATCCAGATCTTTTCGGTACCGTCACTTTTATAAATTTTTTCACCGTCATTACACAATCCCCATCCTTCCCGGCTCTTTCCGTATTGAAACCTGCCTTTTTCTTTAAGACTGTTCCGGTCATACAGGAAGCCGGTACGCTTTTGCCAACTCAGCTGATAGACAGTTTCTCCCAATATGGTTATTCCCTCTCCGAAATAAGCGTTATCGAGGTCGGTTTGTTGCAAAACCTCCCCCGTTTCATAGGCTATTTTCCGGATTAAAGAAGTGCCCTTCCTTCCCGTGCTTTCGTAGAGCGTGTCATTGTGAAATTCCAAACCCTGGGTAAATGCCTTGATATCATGGGGATATTCGTTCACAATTTCGTAGGTATACAATTGCGGAGGCTTATCAGCAAGGATCCTTATTTTTTTACGAATTACCACTGGCTTCCCTTCAATATCAAAACGCGCTTGCAGTTCCCGGTTCCCCAGGTAGGGCAGATCAAAATTCAGTTGCTGGTTCTCTGCAGACAAGGTTTTTCCATCAATACTGTAGGTGGCATCAGGGATGGGTAAGCCCTCTTTGTCTACAACAGAAACCCGGAATTTGTCGTAACGTTTAAGAACTTTAGGGTTTCCTTCCAGTTCAATTTTAAATCGTTTGGCAGGGTCCTGATCTCCCCCGCAGGCAAGAAACAGGAGGGTGAATGTACTGAGAATGGCAAGTTTGAGGGGACTCATCATGTCTTATTCTTTCCAGCGATAAAGGGGGCATTCCCTTTACGGAGCAATTTTTTGGTTTAGGTATGGAAACAAATGCAATACTCCCCCTAAATTACACATGTATATTGATTGTCCCAAATTTAAAAGGTCGTATATTTGCAGTTAGGCAAGTCCTACGCGACCAGCTCCTGCAGAATCCCCCAGGGTGGGAACACAGCAAGGGTATGCGGTTGTAGCGGTGCGACGTAGGTAGCTTGCCTTTTTTTTGTGCCCTATTTTTAAGGGGTAACAGGCATTATGGTTCTCAATTTAGCTGAATTTCAATTGCAGTCCACGTTATTCTATCCCAGCCTATTATATTTGTGTTCAGTATGTCAAAAGAGGTGGTTTTTATAACCGGAGCTTCCTCCGGAATTGGTAGGGCTATAGCAACTTACTTACACGAAAAGGGATTTAGCGTTTATGGCACAACGCGTGACCTTTCCAAACATCCTGATTTCGGGCCTTTTAGCTTGCTGGAAATGGATGTTAACAAAGAGGATCAGATTGTTGCAGCCATTCAAAAGGTTATTTCACGGGAAGGACGTTTAGATATCCTGATCAACAATGCTGGTGTAGGCATCACAGGGCCTGTAGAGGAGACTCCTCATGAAGAGATGCTCAAAGCGTTTGAAACTAATTTTCACGGTCCCATCCGAATGATGAAAGCGGTATTATCCCAAATGCGCGAGCAGGGCCATGGCCTTATCATCAATATCACTTCTATAGCAGGATATATGGGACTGCCTTTCAGAGGGGCGTATTCTGCCAGCAAGGGAGCCCTTGAGATCATCACCGAGGCCATACGGATGGAAACCCGTGAATTTGGGATTTCCATAACCAACCTGGCTCCCGGTGATTTTGCCACCAATATAGCCAGTGGAAGGTACCACGCCCCGGTACTTGAAGACTCACCCTACCGCAGCACTTATGGAAATTCCCTGGAGCTTATGAATGCGCATGTTGACAGTGGGCAGGATCCTTTTCTTGTAGCAAAAAAGACCTATAAAATTATAAGGAGCAATAACCCAAAGGTGCATTATCGGGTAGGGACCCCGCTTCAAAAGTTGTCCGTAGTATTGAAGAAAATTTTACCGGATAAAGTCTATGAGCGCATGCTCAGGAACCATTATAAATTGTAGTTTTGCATGCGTTTGCAGCAACTAGTGCAAACCCCAATAAAAAAATAAATACGTATGAAATTTTTTATCGACACTGCTAATCTGGATCAAATCAGGGAAGCCCAGGAATTGGGTATTTTAGATGGGGTAACAACCAACCCCTCCCTTATGGCAAAAGAAGGGATCACGGGCCGAAATAACATCCTCAAGCACTATGTTGATATCTGCAATATTGTGGAAGGTGATGTTTCTGCCGAGGTAATTGCCACGGATTTAAAGGGGATGATAAAAGAAGGGGAAGAGTTAGCCGACCTGCATGAGCAAATTGTGGTGAAAGTACCCATGATCCGGGATGGTGTGAAGGCTCTGAAATACTTTGCTGATCACGGTATTAAAACCAATTGTACCCTGGTTTTTTCTCCCGGACAGGCACTGCTGGCTGCAAAAGCAGGGGCCAATTATGTAAGTCCGTTTATTGGAAGGATCGATGATGTTTCCTCCGATGGATTAAGCCTGATTGCGGAGATCCGTCAGATCTATGACAATTATGCCTTCCAAACCGAGATTCTGGCCGCGTCTATCCGGCATACCATGCATATTATTGAATGCGCCAAACTTGGTGCGGATGTCATGACCGGACCTTTATCCGCGATCGATGGACTGTTAAAGCACCCACTTACCGATATTGGTTTGGAAAAGTTTCTTGCAGATTATCGCAAGGGGAA
>JABDRK010000266.1 GCA_013041785.1 Eudoraea sp. | reverse complement strand
TGCACGGACATGGATCTGCAACAGTTTTGAACTGGCTAACCGTTACAGCGCGATGACAAAATTGATAATGGAAACGCGAATTATTGCTTTACGTTGATCAGCACCGCCTCACAACTTTTAAGGTCGGAATTCAGGATAATGTTCGCGGAGGTACTACCATCATGGATCTCAATAGATACCGTATTCGGTGGAAAACGCCCCAGGTTATGGGCATATAAGAACAGGTCGTTCGGTTTGGTAGGATCCAGCTTAACTTCGTAGACCTTCTTCTTATAGGTAAGGGTATGCTTGGCCACCACAGGCTCGCCATTGAGGTAGATAGATACAATATCTCCATCCTGCCGGCCGTGATCCCATAAGCTCACCCGGATATTTTCTGTATCCACCACCAACTCTTTGGTATATGAGATACTTCTGCCATCAAAGAAATTCCTCAGAGCAATTGCTTCTTCGGTTTCAGGCACCATAACATCCACCTTTGGTGTTTCTTCTTCAGGAATTACTACAGGAGGGGGTAACTGTTCGATTTCTTTTTCCGGTACCGCCTCAGGTATAACTTCAATTTCCTTTTCAATCTCAGGTTCCGGCTCGGGTTCAGGCAGGATCACTGGTTCTATTACAGGTTTTTCCTCTTCCTTTTCAATCGCAGGTTCCGGCTCGGGTTCAGGTTCAGGCAGGACTACGGGTTCCACAACCATCTTTTCTTCTTCCTTTTCTGGCTGTACCGGAGGTTCCGGGGTAACTGGCTCTTCCTCGACTACCGGATCGGGTACCGGAGGAGGGGTCGGTTTCTGTGGACGTGGTGCTTTTTTAATCGTAAAATACGGGGTTGCGAATTTCGCTACATGGTATTTGTTGACCGGGAATTGTTCAATACCCATGACCTTGTAGCTACTGCCTGCAGGGAGGCTTTTATTCAAAACAATCCCGCCTTTTTCCTTAATATTTTTATACGTGCCCAGATCCTGTACTACCATATCTTCCTTTACCAGGAAGAATCGAATGGTCTTGTCCGGATCGATATTGGCTGTTGTCCATTTAAGTTCAGCCGGATTGGGAATGGTCCAGACCGTAGCTGTGTTGGGGTCTGTAATACGAATCTCGGAACGGAAACGGATGCGTTCATTAATTCGGGATTGGTTAAGTTTCAGCATCTCACTGGAAAACTCCCGAAAAGGGGCATAAGCGGCAATCCCTGTACCATCCTGCACCAGTTGCTGGTAGATTTCCTCAAAAAGGGGAAGTGCGTTGACCAATGGAATTTTATTAGGGTAGCGCTTGGCTATTTTATCCAGTTTGGCCAGTATTTTCTTTGTGTTCTTATCAGCCTCGAAAGCCCTTGATTGCGGCACTTCCTTACCACTAAGTCGTTCTGCATGAGTCAGTTTGGCATATCCAAAACGGTTGTCCAGGAACTGAATGGCCTGTCCGTAGTTCAATTGCTTTGTTTCCCTGTAGAGGCTGGCAATTTCATAAGCTTTTAAATATTCAGATAAGCCCTGCTGTATACTAGCCTTAGCCAGAATATTGCTGGTCTCCTGAGGAGCCATAATGGCCTGTTTCAGCATATGGATCAGTAAATTTTTGGAGATAGATTGCCCAATATCTGAAAAGCCCCCCTGGAAATAATCAAATGCCAGCGTAGGGGATTCCAGTAATATATACTTATCCTCATTTTCCCCTAAGGAATAATCCTGTCCGTAATGTTCAAGTACAGTGGATTTGGCATCCGGAAGCCAGGGTTCGGGAGAATCTTCCAGGATTTGCTTGCAAAGTTTAATGGGATCGTCAATTACAGGCATATAGGCCAGGCTTGCACCATAAACAGGAGCAAGCAACACCGACAAACAGAATAGGGCAAATAACAATCGATGTCTCATGTATCAGGTCTGACCCCAGAAATCGGACCTCCACGTTATCCTAAAAATCCTTTGAGGGACTTTTTAAGGGCATAGGTCCGCTGGGATATCCGTAGTAATAACTCAAAACCCCCCATAATTATTATATACGGGTCCAATTATAACAGTGATAAAATGAGAAAGGAGATAATGCCCAAAAAGCAGTTAAGGGTGCACATTATAGCAGAAGAGCCTGCTTACAGTATTTTAAATAAAAAAATGTACCAGGACCACAGGACACAGAAAGCACAAAACGCATAAAGGATATATGTGGCCGAAGTACTTTTTTTCATAGGGCTTTTAATTGCCTATGCAAGTAACAAAATCAGATGGGAAGCTTCCTACTTTACTCCATGTACGGAATATATTATCGACTTATGACCTAAAATCCGATGAACTACATCGTAATTCTCCTACATTTTATCCGTTAATCGAGAAAATCGATCTGTTTATCGACGAAAAATGGATCAGGCCATAACCCGTTTCAACGCTTCGCAAAAAACAGTCACTTCTTCCATGGTTCCTGTGCTTATCCGCGCCCAGTCATAAAGGGGCGGGAAAGGCCTGCCAATAAGCACCCCTTCCTTTTGCATATCCGTAATAAGACCTTGTATTTGCCGTCCGGATTTAAAAAAGACGAAGTTGGTATGCGATTTAATATAGGGTAGCCCCAGTTGGTCCAGGGTCTTATAGATAAGGTCTTTTGCTTCCTTGTTCTTCAAGAGGCTATACTTATAAAAATCATCGTCCCTCAGTGCTTCTTTGGCTGCTTCAATCGCCAGCATATTGGTATTGGCCATCACAGCGGCTTTCAGGCGATCAGCAATATCAGGCCTGGCAATCAGATAACCGATGCGCAATCCTGCCAGTCCATATACTTTAGAAAAGGTTTTGGAAACAATCAGGTTACGGCCTTGTTTGACCAATTCCACCATGGAGGGGTAGTCCGGTTCTGTAATGAAGTCATAGTAGGCTTCATCACTAAATATTAGCGCCTGTTTGTCATAGCTGGTACAGAAGTCCTTTAGTTTGCCTGGATCCAAAAGGGTGCCTGTTGGATTATTCGGATTGCAGATAAAAATCAGTTGGGTTTTGTTATTGACCCTATTTCCCATGGCTTCAAGGTCGTGCCCCATTTGTTCATCCAGCGGAACCCTGTGTACATAGGCATCAAAAGTTTCAGCATACCGAAGCATCGCCTGGAAGGTTGGATCAGCTGCAATGATCTCACCACCCCCGAGGCCGTATACTAATCCGGTTGCTTTC
>JABDRK010000263.1 GCA_013041785.1 Eudoraea sp. | reverse complement strand
ATTACGGTAACCGTATTGAAATCCGGTAGGCGCAGTACATGCTTAAAATATCCTTATTTTAGTTCCGGTAAGCCAAGCTTTATATGCCGAAATTCAAAACCTTCCTGAAAAACCTGGGACCCGGACTGCTCTTTGCCAGTATGGCTATTGGCACTTCGCATTTGGTGCTTTCTACCAAAGCCGGGGCGCAATACGGCTGGGTAATGGTCATCCCTATTGTCCTGGCCAATTTGCTTAAATATCCATTTTTCGAATTTGGGATCAGATACACAAATATTACCGGCAAGTCTATTATTGAAGGCTACCTGAGACGTGGTAAAGCCTGGCTTTGGCTTTATGCATTTATTACCCTGATGACCACCTTCACCATTCTGGCTGCATTGTACGTGGTTACGGCCGGATTGTTTATAAACCTGTTCGATGTCTCAGACATTTCCGTGGCAGGAGTGGCCCTGGGGCTTTTCGTGTTTATAAGTGCCCTGTTGATTATTGGACGATATAAATTCCTGGAGAACTCACTCAAAGTAGTAATCTCCATCCTGTTTATTGCCCTGCTGGTTACTACAGTACTGGTTCTATACAAAGGACAGGTAGATCCCATTCCCAATTTTGAGCGTGTACCAATTTTTAATGAGATTGGAATCCTGTTCCTGATCAGTCTAATCGGTTGGATGCCCACCGCGGTTGAAGCTTCCAGCTGGATAAGTCTGTGGAGTCTTGAGAAATACAAGTTGAGTGGCCGAAAACCGAGCTTGAAAGAAGCGCTTCAGGAATTCAATTCGGGCTATTTGATGACCGCACTCCTGGCCATCTTCTTTCTGATCATTGGCTGGATGACACTGTATGGAACAAACACAGAATTAAGTGGCAATGCCGTCACTTTCGCCAACCAGGTGGTGCAATTATTCACCACCCATATTGGAAACTGGGCCTATATTTTTATTGCCGTATCGGCCTTTGCTACTATGTTCAGTACCTGTATGACGGCTCACGACGCTATTTCCAGGGTGAGTATAGATATTATCGGCTACCTCACCCCGGAAAATCGCGATTTTTCCAGAAGGCGGCATTATGCGGCCGGAGTAATTGTCCTGGCCCTGGTGAATTTTGTGGTGGTTACCGTTTTCAGTGCCAATATGGGTACACTTGTGGCTCTGGCTACCTTCATTTCATTTGTCCTGGCCCCGGTCGTGGGGTACATGAACCTGAAAAATGTAATGAGCCACGACTTACCCAGGGAACATTGGCCACAGAAGTGGCTACAAGTACTCACCTTTGCCGGAATAATCTTCCTTACGTTATTTGCGCTCTATTATTGCTGGCTCTTTATTGCCTGAACGCTTAAAGCGCATCATCCATGATCTCCTGAACTACCTCCGGATTGAGCAGGGTGCTGATATCTCCAAGATCTTTGGCATCATCTGCTGCTATTTTCCTCAGGATCCTACGCATGATCTTACCACTCCTGGTCTTCGGCAAGCCGGGTACAAACTGAATCTTGTCCAGCTTGGCAATTGGTCCAATCTGTGCGGTAATCTCCTGGTTGATCTCCTTGCGAAGTTGGTCATTATCCTCAGTTTCCCTTTCTTCGTTCAGGATAACAAACCCGTAGAGGGCATTTCCCTTGATATCGTGAGGGAAACCAACAATGGCCGATTCCGCAACGTCATTATGCTCATTTATGGCATCTTCTATAGGCGCGGTACCCAGGTTGTGCCCGGAAACAATAATTACGTCATCAACACGGCCTGTGATCCGGTAATACCCTACGGGATCTCGCTTGGCACCGTCTCCGGTAAAATATTTGTCTTGGTATGCCGCAAAATAGGTATCCCTGTAGCGTGCATGATCTCCCCAGATGGTCCTGGCGATCCCGGGCCATGGGAATTTGATACACAGACGGCCCTGCACCCCATTACCTTTAATTTCATTACCCTCAGCATCCATCAAAGCGGGCTGAATACCAATAAATGGCAAAGTAGCAAAGGTGGGTATAGTTGGGGTAACAAAGGGGATGGGAGAAATCATGATACCACCGGTTTCGGTTTGCCACCAGGTATCTGCAATCGGGCATTTACCATCGCCCACATTGATGTTATACCAATCCCATGCATCCTCATTAATCGGCTCTCCTACGGTTCCCAATACTTTTAATGAAGACAGGTCATATTTGTTTACAAAGTCCACACTGGCCTTGGCTAGGGCCCGAATAGCAGTGGGAGCTGTGTAGAACTGATTTACTTTGTGTTCTTCAACCACCTGCCAGAATCGGCCGGCATCCGGATAGGTAGGTACCCCTTCGAACATCAGGGTAGTAGCCCCATTCAGCAGTGGCCCGTAAACGATGTATGAATGTCCGGTGATCCATCCAATATCAGCAGTACACCAGTAGATATCGTCTTCCTGGTACTGGAATATATTTTTAAAGGTATAGGCTGCAAAGACCATATACCCTCCGCTACTGTGTACCATCCCTTTTGGTTTTCCGGTAGATCCGGAAGTATAAAGGATAAACAAGGGGTCTTCTGCATCCATTTCCTGAGCGATATTTGTAGCACTGGCTTGCTCCAGTAAAGGTGCCAGCCATTTATCACGTCCATCTTTCATGTTTATTTCCGCTCCGGTCCTCTTGACTGTCAATACGGTTTCCACGCCGGGGCACTCCTCCAAAGCGGTGTCGACGATACCCTTGAGATCGATCTGTTTCTTACCGCGGTAAGATCCGTCTGAGGTAATTACCATTTTGCAGTCGCTGTCATTAACCCGAGTAGCCAGGGCTGTGGAAGAAAATCCTGCAAAAACCACCGAATGGATGGCCCCTATACGGGCACAGGCCAGTACGGAAATTGCCAGTTCCGGGATCATGGGGAGGTAGATACACACCCTGTCGCCCTTCTTGATACCATTTTCGGCAAGAACATTTGCCATTTTACATACCCGCTCGTGGAGCTGTCCGTAGGTAATATGTTCGGATTTTTCATTCGGGTCATTCGGTTCAAAAATAATCGCCGTCTTATCTTTACGGGTGGCTAAATGCCGATCCAGGCAATTCTCGGTGATATTAAGCTTGGCATTCTCAAACCATTTGACTTCTGGTTTCTTAAAATCCCAACTCAGGACCTTATCCCATTTTTTACGCCATAGAAAATGCTCTTCTGCGATTTCTTCCCAGAAGGTCTCCGGTTCTCTCACAGACTTGTTGTAAACTTGAAAGTATTCTTCCAGATTTTTTATGTGATAATTACTCATAATGAAGGATTATTTGCGAAACTAGACATCCCTACACGGGCAGGGATGTAGATAAATTTTTCAAAACAACGGGGGATATCAAACGCCCAACCAGCCCGATTTCCCCCAGCATATTAATCAGTTATAAAATTACGCATATAAAAGCACAAAAACAGTATTCCCATATGCATACTTACCGTTGTTTTTGCGTTAATTAAATGTTTCCCAAAGGTAACAGGCATAATCCTTTCAGAATAGGATAAATGTCAGGTTTTATATAAGAAAGAAACATATTGGATATAGGAAAATACCAGATATTGATGCTGCTGTGTTTTCTTATAAAAAAAGGCCGGAACCAATGGGAGAAGGCGCTCAAAAAGGCTAGAATTACACCCCTAAATTCTTAACCGGTTTAGTAAAGGATGTTGTAGTTGAGAACCACGATAAGGTGGCGCTCATTTTGCTTGTGGAATACATCCAGGCAATAGACCCCACTTTTACAGTCGTTTATAAGCTTATCCTCGCCATAACCAATGGTATAGAGAATATTGGAAGTTGGCACCCCCTGCATTTCCAGGTATGATTTGATCGCATTCGCCCTGTTTTGGGAAAGTCTGAAATTTGTGGCACTCCCCCCCCGGCTATCGGTATGTGCTTCTATACGAAGTTGCAGCTCCGGGAATTTTTTAATGACATCCACGGCCTTGTCGAGCTCAAGGGCTACTTCGGGCGTTATCCGGCTCTGGCCCCTTCTGAAATAGGCTTTATTAAGCTTAATTACGGTCTGATCTTCCTTTTCCTCCACCAGATCTTCAATAAAGGCTATGGGCACATCAAAGAGGCCTTTTTGAATATCTTCCATCTGCGCCTCATCATAGGAGGCACGGTAAACGGAATGCTTTTCCTGTGTAACCTCCAGAGTAACACTGGGTTCCCAGGGAATTTCCAGCTGATACGTGCCGTTATCGGTAGCGTAGAGTTCCTTAAGTACATTTCCTGTGCTATCCAGGAGTTTAATTTGAGCCTCGGGCACAACAACGCCGGTAACTTCATTAACCACGCGCCCTTTGAGCGCAAACGTTTTAATGCCAGGCTTTTCTGCTACCTTAAAGCCATAGAGATCATCATTGCCCTTACCCCCCGACCGGTTAGAAGCGAAAAAGCCTATAAGCCCTTCTTCTTCGAAGTTTTTGATAATGAATCCAAACTCATCATAATCGGTGTTGATCCCTTTTCCTAAATTAACAGGCAGGCTGTAAGCGTCTCCCTGCAGCAACTCCGATTTATACACGTCCATTCCCCCGTATCCGTAAAAAACATCTGAGGAAAAATAAAGGCTGTTTTCAAAAATAAAGGGCGCAATTTCATTGCCCGGGCTATTGATTCGGGGACCCAGATTTACCGGGGAGGACATAATCAGTCCGTTATTGGTATATACATAATACAAATCTGTTCCTCCATAACCTCCCTCAAGGTCGGCCGCGAAATACAGCTTTTCTGTTTCACTGTCAAAAAAGGGATAATAGAAAGACGTGCTTTGGTCCCTAAAGGCATAACGAAATGTTCCGGAACCGTCCACAAGCCCTATGGCCAGGGTATTTTTACCCGCGTCATCAAATACCATTTCCCCATTGTCTACATTAGAGCGTATAAAGAACAGTAAATTGAGTTCTTCCACATAAAAAGGAGTAGCCTGGTGGAAAGGAGTTGCCTGAATTCCCGAGAATAATTTGGTATTCAGGGTGTTCCCTTCAGGGCTAAGATCTGCCGTAAAAATATCCATGTATGCCTCTCCCGTAGGTTCATAAATGGGTTTGTCTTTATGTCCTCTTGAACTGGCAAATAAAAGTTGATCCTTATAGAAAGTGGGTGAAAAATCAGCTTTTGAGCTATTCGCCTGCACATTGAAAATCTCAAATTTGAGGTCTTCTAAACCCTCCTTCTCCATGAGATCGAAGTTAATTTCCGCATTTTCCAGCAGTTCCGGGTCAAGGGAAGTACGACGTGTATTGAGAAAAATTTTGATACGCTCCGAATTATCATTTTTCCCGAATGCCATCAACATCTTGTTAAAATAGGTTGCCGGCATGTCAGTGTCTGTTTTAAAAACGTCTAAATACGTATCCGATGCATACTGATAGTTCCCTGTTTTGTAATAGGCGTCTGCCAGGTTCAGCAATTGCTGATTAGTTAAAGGTTTATCCTGCTTTTCCTTGTTGTACTCAGAAATCGCCCGGGTGTATTCGTACTGATAGAAGAGTTGATCGGCACGTGATTTCTTCACCTGCCCGGATACTGAGAGAACACTGAAGAGCAGTATCCATATCAATGCATTCTTTATGTCAGTAGCTTTTCTCATTTAAAAAAATCTTGGCGAATCAATTTGTTTTGGTTTGCCTTTCAGTTTCCTTTGTTTATCGCGTTTAGCCCTATCCTGATCGGACCTCAGGAAGAATTTCACAATGATCTCGTGACTGCCCTGATTGTATTCCCCAAGGCCTGTGGTGCTGTAATCATAGGCATATCCGATAAAAATAGTATTCGAGGCCTGTATGCCCGCCAGACCGCTAACGGCGTTATCAATCCGATAGGAAGCCCCAACAGTAAGCACATCATTGATCAAAAAGTTGGCCGATAAATCTACCTTTACCGGGAGCCCTTTTAAATAATTGAGCAGGAAAGCCGGCTTAAATCTGAGCCGTTCTGACAAATCAAATACATACCCTCCAATAAAGTTAAACTGAATCTGATCATTAACCAAGGATTCGATTTCATCATCCTTGATTGAACCCGTCAGGAAATTAGGAATAGACATTCCCATATACCAGTTATCTGAATATAAGAAGGTACCTGCCCCAATAGTGGGGTTAAACGTATTAAATACTGTGTTGTTCAAAAGCGGCTCGTTGGGGTTTTCAAAAGCCCCTTTGGTGTAATCCACATCAATAATGGAACCTCCTGCATCGATCCCAAAAGATAATCTGGTGTCTTCAGACAGCATGACCTGAAAGGAATACGCCACATCAAAAAAGGTCTGTGTGGTAGGCCCCAGCTGATCGCTCAACACGTTTAATCCCAAACCATTTTTCCCATTGGCCAGGGGAAGATTCATTCCCAAACGCAAGGTCCGCGGAGCTCCGTCGATATCTATCCACTGTGCCCGATACAAAGCAGCAATCTCCATATTCTCAACGGTCCCCACATAGGCGGGATTAAAACTTCCGATATTATACATGTACTGGGTATATTGGGGTTCCTTCTGACCGATTGCCGAGAAATGTACCGACAAGAATATGCCCAGCAGTAAGGTAACCCGAATGAAGGTATTTAAAGTCATCTTGTTATCGTATGATTTGGATCCAACCTTTTCGGACTTCCGTATCGTCTCCCAGATCAAGGATGTAAAAATAAGTCCCTTTCGGCAGCTGTCCGTTTTTGCCCGTTCCATCCCAGTCATTATTGTAAGGGCTCGCCGCAAAAACCTGGTTGCCATAGCGGTCATAAATTTCAATAGAGAGTTGTGGATAATCCTCAATACAATTGATCGTCAACAGATCATTTATCCCGTCGTTATTGGGTGAGAACTGGTTAAACAGGAATCCACATTCACTGCTGGACCGAGGGATCACCTCTATGGCTACTTCAGCCTGGCTATTACCCTGGTTTTCTACTGACTCCTGAGGGGAAGAATCCGTAACGGTGACCCTGTTAATCAGGGTACCCTGAACAGCAACCCGAACTACAACTTCCAACACCGCTACCTCACCCGGCGTCATGGAAGCTATTTCCCATTCCCCGCTCAGCACATTGTAGGTGCCTAGTGAAGCGGTATGGGATATGTATTCGAACCCAGTTGAGGCACCCACCAGCTCGATGACGGTAATGTCTGTGACCTCTACAGGAGACAAATTGGTGAGTGTTATTGTGAAGGTAATTTCACTGCCCCCAAATGGATTGAGATTATCCGCAGCTTTTTCTATCAAAAGGTCTACCAGGTTCAGATTACAGGCATCCGAAATCACAGGATCACAAGGATCCAGCGGGTCACTACCAAGTTGCACCTCTGCTCCATCTGTAAGAGTATCCCCATCCGTATCGGGATTGGCCGGATCTGTACCCAAGGTAAGTTCCTCCCCATTGGTCAAGCCATCGTTATCCGCATCTTCCGTACAGTCAGAAACGGTAATGGTTACCTGCACTGATTCATTAGTACAGGGCGCCTGAGCGTCAGTAGTTGTATAGGTGAAGGTATAATCTCCTTCCGGGAGTCCGTCAAAATCCACTACGTTATCCAAATCTATGGTTACCTGCCCTCCCGAGGGATCTGTTGTAATGGCCCAAATACCCGCATCTGCATCTTGCAGCCGATCATCCAGATCAAGCGTGGTTGGACCGTTAACTGCAATATTACAGGCAAAACCATTAGCAGGCACTCCGGCTGAAGGCGTGGATAAAACAGTTGCCGTTACTGCAACTCTGGGTGTTATACAACCGTTGGCATTTCCTTCTGCGTAAAATATGGTTGTTTCTGTAATTATTGGGGTGATAAAATCTTCTCCAGTTCCTATTGCGGTTCCTCCGGTTTCAGCAGTGTACCAGCTGACTGTGCCCTCTGAAAATATAGCATTCAAGGTGGCTGTACCTTCACCACATACTTCACCATCTGTAGCGCTGATCAGGGTTGGAGTGGTATTAAAC
>JABDRK010000258.1 GCA_013041785.1 Eudoraea sp. | reverse complement strand
GCAATGCACAGGGATCATAATTGGTTAGCCTGAATTCTTCGTCATCCCATACCGGAGCAATGATCTTGTAGGTCTCATCAAAGGTATAGCGGTAGTTTTTGGCATCTCCTTCCAGTTCGTTTCCATCGATATAAATAGCAACTCCTTCGATCCCAAATTCATTGGTCATCCGCTCCGCATAAATATTTGTGAGCTCGGCTTTGCCTGTCAATGCGACTGGATCTGAGCGATAGGAGGAGCCATCTGCAGTCTGAATAAACAATTCATAGCTGTTGTTGCTTTCCACGGCAAAAGGAACTTCGGAAATGTAGGTTCCCGGTTCGGCTTCCAGAAAGTTGATATCATTAACACCATTTACACGAACACGTACCTGGGCATTCCCTTCTACTGTAACGGAATCCCGCGGTCCGATCCCCAGGGGAACAAATGGATTGTAGATGGTATCTGTCTCCAGGTCGGTGCGCACATCAGTCCGGCTCAAATACACCACCTGGTTCTTTAGTTCATCAGACAGCGTGCTCTCGACCACCAGGCTGGGTACAAAATTTTCCTCCGCGAATGTCTCCAGATCAATTTCCTCGAGGCAGGATACAAAGATTACCATCGCGCATGTTATCAGATATGGAAGGACTCTTTTGATCATCAGAACTTGAAATTATAGGTGATGGAGGGTACCGGAATTGAAAAAATAGAACTTTGCAAGGCTTTTACTTCCCCCTGGTCAGTAACAAAGAACACCGAATAGGGATTATTCCGACCCAATACATTGTATACTGAAATGGTCCAAAAACTATGGGCCAATTTATTCTTGCGATGATTTCCTTCAATATTGATCCCGAGGTCCAAGCGGTAATAATCAGGGATCCGGAATTCATTTCGATCACTGAAAACTACAAAATCAGCATTGTTAAATCGGAAGGTTCCCACGGGATAGGTCACTGGTCGCCCGGTTTGATAGACAAAATTCATGGAGGCGGAATAACGCCTGGTGAACTTATAATTCAGGATCAGGCTCACATCATGGGGTTTGTCAAAATTGGAGGGGAAATAGTCCCCGTCATTTACCCGTTCTTCAGGAAACTCGCTATCAAATCGGTAGAAAGACCGGGAATAGGTATAGGCCAGCCAGCCATTGAGATCCCCGCGGTTCTTTTTGATTAGGAATTCTACCCCATAGGCTTTACCATCACCCTGTAATACCTCTGTCTCTATGGTTTCATTTAGCAAAAGATCTGCCCCGGTTTTAAAGTCCAGTACATTATCCATTTGCTTGTAGTAGCCTTCCAGACTAATCTCGATATTGTTCTCATCCAGATTTTTGTAAAACCCAAGCGAGGCCTGCCACCCGGTTTGGGGCTCAATGTTGAGATCAGATAATTTCCAGGTGTCAATGGGAGAAGCAGTAGTATTGTTCGTAAGGGTATGGATAAACTGGTATGCCGTATTAAAGCTACCCTTGATAGAAAAACTATCATCTATGAGATAGCGCGCAGAGAACCGCAGTTCAGGTCCCCCATAGGTCTCGATAAACTCCCCGGAGTCATAATTTGTGGTCTCTATAAGCGTAGATGTGTTCTTGGGCTGACCGGCAGCATATTGGTTTTGGCTACCTGGTCCCAGGGCTGCATAAAAGGCATAGCGGCCGCCTATATCCAGCAGCCAATTTTTGGAAATCCTGAAAAGATCACCCAAAAACAGGGCCCCTTCCAGCGCTTTCTCCCTGTCGATCTCAAAAGGATCGATATCTGAACCCGAATTTAAAGGGGCAATACTCCCCGGGTTTACGGAGTATAATTTTGTTGCAATGCCGTAGGAGAGTGTATGCTTTTCATTTAGTCTGGTGTTGAGTTTATACTTAAGCTGTGTTTCATTGATCTCGTAATCCAGATCAAAATTCTGATTGGATTCCCCTTCGAAATTAACCCCAAACCGATAATCACTGTAGCTCATAATAAATGCACCCTGGGTATTGGCGCTCAAGGAATGGTCCCACCTGACGGAGGCCAGGGCGTTGCTGTACTGGAATAAGGAATCTGAGGTAATGCTGAACTTATCCCGGCTAAAATACCCGGTGGCACGGAGTTCACTGTTATCTCCGAAACGCTGGTGGTACTTGACAATGCCATCGTAGAATGAAGCTTCGCTATTGTTTAGCGATTCCTCATCCAGGGAGCGAAGGATCCAATCTGCATAAGCTCCCCTACCCCCGATAACAAGTGATGCCGTATCTTTCTTAACCGGCAATTCCAAAGCCAGATTGGCGGTAACCGGGCCGATGGAACCCTCAGCCTTTACATCGTCCACAGATCCATTTTTAGACCGGATATCCAAAACCGATGAGAGGCGTCCTCCATGTTCCACCGGGATACTCCCTTTATAAATGTCCACCCCTTCTGTGGTAAAAGGATTTAAGGCCTGGAAGATGCCAAAAAAGTGGGAGGGGTTATAGATCACAGCATCATCCAGGAGAATAAGATTTTGATCAGTCTTCCCCCCTCTTATATTTAGGCCGGTTGCACCTTCTCCCGCTGAAGAAATCCCTGGTAGCGCTTTGGCAACCTGCAAAATATCCCGTTCTCCCAGAACGATAGGAATGCTTTTGGATTCTTCAGAATCTATTTGTTGTCCGCCGGTTACTGCCGCAACTACATTTTGTTCTGCATTAGCCGCTACCACCACCTCCTCCAATTGCTGTATGTCCTCCTCCATGGAAAGATCAAGGACCCCGTTGTTGTATAAAAACAGCTCGCGCTTCATCTCCCGGATTCCCATGGCCGATGCTACCAAAATATGGTATCCGGGTTCCAGCGAAACGGAATACCGGCCCTGGGCGTCTGTAACCGCAAGTAATCTGCCTTGTGTATTGCGGATAGGCAGGTCGGGAATGGGTTCTCCATTTTTTAAGCGGCGCACCGTACCGCTGAGCTGGTATTCTGCTTGGGTGCTTGTGGGATTGGCCTTGCCGATCCTGACAATAGGGTATTTTCGGGCCGTTGCCCGGATATCTTCCGAATAGAATACCGGTTGGGGATTCGGTGAAGGTTCAGCCACAAAAGCATCGGCAACAGCACTATCTGCCGGGATCCCAAAAAATCCCTCAGGCAAAACATCGTATACCACGCTATTCCTCAGTAGGAACACCCGTTTTTCCTCTTTCAGTATATAATAGTTAAGGGTAGTTGCGGACAAGAGCAGGTCCAGGGCTTCAACCAATGGCAGGCCACTGATCGTTGGCGCTTCTTCCTTGGGAAGCCAATCGTCGAAATAAAAAAACTGATACCCGGTCCTTGCTTCTAGATTCGCCAATGCTTTGGCATAATTCGGGCTTTGACTTTGTTTGGTAACCAAGCTGTCCTGACC
>JABDRK010000245.1 GCA_013041785.1 Eudoraea sp. | reverse complement strand
AACCGGCGGTTTTTACCTGTTCGGTACACGGAGCAAAAAACTATCCTTTCAGGAAAGAGATTTCCGATTTGGACGTAGCCCTGGATCCCGGGATAAAAGATGAAGCCTACTTGAGATTGATCAGAGACTTATTTCCTGAGCTTATCCAAAAAGTAAAACCGGATTTTATCTTCTACTTGTCTGGGGTTGATATTTTGAGCAGTGATAAACTGGGAACCTTGTCCCTCAGCCTGCAAGGTTGTAGGAAGCGGGATGAATACATCCTTGAGCAGTGCAATGCGCTTGGCATACCCATGGAATGCAGTATGGGTGGAGGCTATTCCCCTGATATTCGCATAATTGTAGAAGCCCATGCCAACACCTTCCGACTGGCGCAGGATATCTTCTTCTAAAACCAGGGATTTTCATCCGATTCATTTCGATTCCTGTTACTTCCCTGAATTCTTAGGTGCTGCTTTAGAATTAGCCCACAAAGAATTTGTAAATTTGGGCAAAATATAAAGACTATGCTCACTAAAAAAATGGAAAAAGCCCTGAACCTGCAAATCAGGGTTGAAGCCGAATCTTCTCAAGTATATTTATCGATGGCCTGCTGGGCAGAAGTTAAAGGCCTGGAAGGAATTGCGCAGTTCATGTATAAACATTCCGATGAAGAACGCATGCACATGCTCAAACTTATCAAATACGTGAATGAACGCGGGGGACACGCCCATATTACAGAGCTTACCGCCCCGGAAACTGAATTTGGCACCTTTAAGAAAATGTTCCAGGATCTATACGACCACGAGATTTTTGTGTCCAAAAGCATCAACGAATTGGTTCATGTGTCGTTGGAGGAGAAAGATTATGCCACCCATAATTTCCTGCAATGGTATGTAGCTGAACAAATTGAGGAAGAAGCACTGGCACGTACAATCCTGGATAAGATCAACCTGATTGGAAATGATAAGGGTGGACTCTACCTCTTCGATCGGGATGTCCAAATGATTAATGTGGAAAGTGCTGCTTCGGATACCGCAGAATAATTTTATTTAATTCTTATTTAGAATAAATTAAAATAATTAAATTTGTTATACCGCAACGGTCTAACAATGGGCAAAAAAAAGGTAAAAAAAGAACATAAGCAGCTGGAGGCTATTACCAGGGAGCTAAAGCCCAAACAACTTAAAAACCTGCTCTGCCAAAATGTAAAAAACAAGTGCTGTAAAAAGTACCGCAAAGGAAATAATAAAAGATGCAATCGTTGCCCCTGTCATGATTTATTGAAACAAGTAGCTTAGTGTTTATTTTAATAAGCTGTATATTCAGAAATCCCCGCCAATTGGCGGGGATTTTCTATTCATTTTCCTAACATCAACAATTCGTTACAACGAACTTCTGTTATGTACCGTTTCTCACCTTCCTTGGATTCATACGAGCGATGCATAAGCTTGCCTTCAACTGCTACCTCATTTCCCTTTACGAGGTACTGGGAAACTATTTCGGCAGTCTTTCCCCAGGCCACTATATTGTGCCATTGGGTGTCTGTTACTTTTTCCCCATTTGCATCACGATAGACTTCATTGGTCGCTATTGAGAACTTGGCCAGCATTTTCCCACTATCGAGATTTATAATCTCCGGGTCCTGACCCAAATGTCCAATCAACTGTACTTTGTTTCTAAGTGCGTTCATAATAAATAAAATTTAAGATTAAACAGTTAATACCATCGATTTCCTAAACCGACAGGACAAACATAAGGGCTCTGAATGCAAGCATCCGGCAGGGAATTATTTATTTTCGTTTGTAATTATTTACAGTCATTTGTAAATTGTAAATGAAACCCTGCTCCCAGGCATCGGACTTCTCAAATATTCTTATCTTAGGTCACTTTCATCAAATTATCCACAAAATGAATAAATTATCTACCCTGTGTTTTAGCCTGCTACTATTAGGCTTCCTGAATGCTTCCGCTCAATCAACAGCCTCAGTCGTTTCACAAATGGAAAAAGAGGCTTATGAAAACTCACAACTTGAATCCCTTGCCCATGAATTGATGGACGTTATCGGCCCGCGGCTTGTGGGCACCCCTCAAATGAAAAATGCCCATGATTGGGCTGTGAAGACTTTTGGGGCTTGGGGAATTAAAGCCCAAAACGAAGAGTGGGGTACCTGGCGCGGCTGGGAACGGGGGATATGCCATATCGACCTGCTGTCTCCCCGTGTGGTTTCACTCCATGGACGGCAGCTGGCCTGGAGTCCAAGTACGCCGCCTGATGGAATTTCGGCAGGACTAGTTACGCTGCCCGAGGTTTCAGATTCCACAGCCTTTGCCAAATGGTTGCCCAATGCTAAGGGAAAATGGGTTTGTGTTTCTATGCCACAGCCTACCGGGCGTCCCGACTATAACTGGGAAGAATTTGCTACCGAAGCATCTTTTGAGAAAATGAAGAATTCCAGACAGGAGCAAATGCAGGCCTGGCGTCAAAACATCCGGAATACGGGCTATACCTCTCGCAATATCAATCAGGCTTTGGAAAAAGCCGGGGCAGCAGGTATTCTTCAATCAAGATGGTCCAGCGCATTTGGTGCCAACAAAGTTTTTAGTGCAAACACAAAAAATATCCCTGTGATCGATCTTTCCCTGGAAGATTACGGCATGCTCTATCGCATGGCAAAAAATGGAGATGACCCCCGGCTTAAAATAGTCGCAGAATCCAAAGAATTGGGACGGGTACCTACATTTAATACCATTGCAACCATACCTGGCAAAGAGCTTCCGAATGAGTACATCGTACTCTCCGCCCATTTTGATTCCTGGGATGGAGGAACCGGCGCCACGGATAACGGAACAGGCACCATTACCATGATGGAAGCCGCGCGCATCCTGAAAAAGGTATATCCCAATCCCAAACGCACTATTATTGTAGGGCTTTGGGGTAGTGAAGAACAAGGGCTAAACGGTTCCCGGGCTTTTGTGGAAGACAGACCGGAAGTGGTTGAGGGCTTACAGGCACTCTTTAACCAGGACAACGGCACAGGTAGGGTAGTGCAAATTTCTGGTCAGGGATTTTTACATGCCTATGAATATCTCGGAAAATGGTTGGCCGCTGTTCCCGACACCATTACCCAACATATTGAAACAACCTTCCCAGGGAACCCGGGAAGAGGTGGGTCTGACTATGCTTCCTTTGTCGCCAAAGGAGCGCCGGCATTTTCACTGAGCTCCCTAAGCTGGAGTTACTGGAACTACACCTGGCATACTAACCTGGACACCTATGACAAAATCATTTTTGATGATGTACGCAATAATGCGCTGCTTACCGCCATACTTACCTATATGGCCAGTGAAGATCCCGAACAAACCTCACGCGAAAAGTCGGTGCTATCCATAAATCCCAGAACAGGGCAACAGCGTCAATGGCCCAGCCCCAGATCCCCCAACCGAAGTGGGGGTCAAAATTAAAATACATTTAACCAGGCTAAATAAACCAACCCATTGAAATGAGAACACTAACCCTCCTATGTATTGCTTTAATGCTGATCCCACTTAGCGGAGAAGCTCAGCGAAGAAAAAGAAAATCCGATCAGGGACCAGAAATAACCATTCAGGATTCCCTTTTCCACAACCTTAAATGGCGGAATATTGGTCCGTTTAGAGGTGGTCGAAGTGTAGCCTCTGCCGGTGTGGTCGGTCAGCCTATGACCTATTATATGGGAGGTACCGGAAGTGGGATCTGGAAAACCACCGATGACGGGATTAGCTGGAAAATTGTATCTGACGGATTCCTGAAAACCGGAACTGTTGGTGCCCTGGCGGTATCCGAAAGTAATCCCAATATTGTTTTTGCCGGAATGGGAGAACATGCCGCACGCGGTGTAATGACCTCTATGGGTGATGGAATCTACAAATCTACAGATGCCGGAAAGACCTGGGTTCATATGGGACTTGATTATACACGGCATATTTCCGACGTGATCATCCACCCTGCAAATCCGGATTTGGTGTATGTCGCAGCACAGGGGGCACAGTATGGATCCTCAGAAGATCGCGGCATTTATCGCTCTGCAGATGGAGGAAAGAACTGGGAAAAGGTGCTGTATGTCAATTCCAAGACAGGCGCCTCTTCTTTATCTATGGACATGAAAAATCCGCTGATCCTCTATGCGGCTATGTGGCAGCACAGGAGGTATCCCTGGACCATGGAGTCTGGCGGTCCATCATCGGGCTTGTACAAATCTACTGACGGAGGAGATTCCTGGACCCAAATGAAAGAAGGCCTGCCCAAAACGTTTGGAAAAGCAGGTATATCGGTTTCCCGGGCTAATCCCGAACGTGTATTTGCCGTTATCGAGGCAGAAGGCACCAAAGGTGGGGTATACCGTTCCGACGATGCCGGAAAGAAATGGACGCAGGTGAATAAGGACAGGATCAATATTGCCCGTTCCTGGTACTATATGGAAATCTTTGCCGATCCCCAAAATGAGAATGTGGTTTACGTTCTCAATGCCCCGGTGACCAAATCCATTGATGGAGGAAAAACCTTTACTCCCCTGCCCACCCCCCATGGAGATAACCACCATTTATGGATCCATCCGTTTGATAATTCCAAAATGATCAACTCCAATGACGGGGGCGCTAACATATCGAACAACGGCGGTAAAAGCTGGAGCAGCCAGCAGAATCAACCTACGGCCCAATTTTATCGTGTTATTACCGATAATCTGGTACCCTATAATGTGTATGGAGGTCAACAGGACAACTCCGCAATTGCCATTGCCAGCAGGACAAACGATGCCGGGATCGACTGGAAAGACTGGTATTCTGTAGCGGGATGCGAAAGTGCCTTTCTTGCTTTTGATCCTGATAACCCGGAAGTGGTTTTTGGTGGATGTTACCAGGGAATTATCGAAAAATGGGTTGCAGCTTCCCGGGAAGGTAAAAGTATAAAGGAATACCCGGAACTGGGCCTGAGCATCGCCCCGGAAGACTTTAAATTCCGCTATAACTGGAATGCTCCTATTATCAGTTCTCCACACGACCGCAATACCATCTACCACGCAGGAAATGTGGTATTTCGCACACAGGATGGCGGTCACAGCTGGGATATCGTAAGCCCCGATCTCACCCGGAATGAGAAAAATAAACAAGGGCCAGGAGGTGGGCCGTATACCAACGAAGCAGCTGGAGGAGAAAACTACAATACCCTGATGGCCCTGGTAGAATCACCTCATGAAAAAGGGGTTATATGGGCTGGCAGTGATGACGGACTTATCCACCTCACCCGCGACAGTGGTGAAAATTGGGTAAATGTAACGCCCCCGGAACTGCCGGAGAGCATCATCAATAGTATCGAGGTTTCACCTCATGATCCGGCTACTGCATATGTGGTTGTAATGCGATACAAATTCATGGATTTGAAACCTTATATCTTTAAAACTGAAGATTACGGTCAGAATTGGACACAGATTACCAATGGTATTGGAGGGGAACACACCTTTGTGCGCGTAGTTCGGGAAGACCCCGTTCGGAAAGGCCTGCTTTATGCGGGAACAGAGACCGGGTTGTATATTTCCTTTGATGATGGCCAGCACTGGCAGGCCTTTCAACTCAATTTGCCTGTAGTTCCTATCAATGACCTAACCATCAGGCAAAATGACCTGGTGGCAGCCACAGCCGGACGCTCCTTTTGGATACTGGATGATTTATCCTCCCTGCAAAATTATCCGGCGAAACCAGATGGGATCACCCTGTTTAAACCCAAGGATTCCTATCTGATCTTTGGAGGGAGCATTGACAGGCCTGTTCCGGGATTGGGAAAAAATCCTAAATCCGGGGTAACCCTGGATTATTATCTCCCTGAAAAAGTAGACTCCCTGGAGCTAACTCTTGAAGTTTATCAGGGTCAAACGCTGTTGAGAAAATACAGCAGCAAAAAGCCCAAAGATTTTAAATCATGGCCCGGTGGCCCCCCTAAACCCCAGGTCTTACCTGGGAAAAAAGGGTATAATCGGTTTACCTGGGATTTTGGTCGCGAAACTTTGCCAGCAGTGGAAAAGGTATTTGTCTACGGAAACTACGGAGGAGCTCGTGTAGGCCCGGGTCAATATACGCTGCGCCTTGCCTTAAATGGACAACGTTCAGAAACTACGGCAACCGTTTTACCAAATCCCAAAATCGAGGCGACCTCAGCGCATTTCCAGGAGCAGCAGGAATTTCTGGTGCGTATTGAAAACACCATCAGGGATATTCACGAATCGGTTAACCAAATGCGTTCCGCTAAAAAACAGCTTGAACACTATGCCAATATCCTCGAGAAGAACGAAAAAGCAAAAGAACTTCTTGAGAAAGGTAAGACCATAGCCGATCAGATCAGTAGCTGGGAAGAAAATTTGATACAGCCCAAGCAAAAGACTTTCCAGGATGTAATTAATTTTAACAACCAGCTGAATGCACAATTAATGCACCTGAAAGGGTTTGTAGATACCGCAGAACCCAGGGTAACCGAAGGGGCTAAAGAACGTCTTTCAGATTTGTTGTCAGAATGGTCGGGGTTCCAAAGGGATCGAGATAAAATCATCAATGAAGAAATGTCTGCCTACAATCAGATGTATTCCGGTTTAGGCCTTCCAGCGATAATTATGGAAGAGTAGTGAAGGTAAGTATGCAGGCAGAATTCCGGGTGTAATCCAACACACCCGGAATTAATAACTACAAGGGTAATGGTCGCCCGATTTTTGGAACAGAAACAAAGACCCATGAGCGAAGAGAGAAAATGTTTGGAATGCGGGGAACCCATCCGTGGCAGAGCCGATAAGAAGTTCTGTTCGGATTATTGCAGAAACGCGTATCACAACCAACGCAATAAGGACAGTAAAAACCTCATCAGGAATATTAACAACCGACTTAGGAAGAATTACCGTATCCTGGATAGTTTCCCTTTAAAAGAAGGAAAAACCCGTACCACAAGGAACAAACTTATGGACAAGGGTTTTGATTTTGATTATTTCACCAATCTATACACCACCAGGAAAGGCAGCATCTATTATTTTGTCTATGACCTGGGGTATTTGCCCCTGGACAATGACTTCTATATGATTGTTAAAAGGGAATAGGCTATTTCCAGTTCTGTGCGCTTAATTTTAATGCAGCAATAACCACGTCTTTTCGACTTATTTGCCCGACGAGCAGGCCATCTTTCATTACAGGTAGTCGCCGGCGATTGTGTTTGTCGAATATGCCCGCTGCATCAAAAATAGTCATGTCGTGATCTATGGTTTCCACCTCCTTGGTCATGAAACGTTCAACACTTTTATCGAGAATGGGCTGATTGAAATACCGACTTTCAGAGATTTGTTTCATACAGTCGGCCTCGGAAACGATACCTACCAGAAACCCATTATCGTCCAATACCGGACCCCCCGAGATTTTATGTTTGGCAAAGGCCTCCATAACTTCAAGAATCGACTGTTCCGGACTAAAAGTGATCAATTTCCGGCTCATGTAGTCTTCTACTAAAATCGGGGCCTCATATTCTTTTCTGGACCCCGGCTTGGCCCTTTTTCCTTGAAAACTTTTTATTGCCATGATGCTAATATTTTGGTTTGGTGTCTTTTAAATATACATTTTTTATGCGGAAATTTAGAATTCTGTCGGCCAACGGTAGATAATTGGCAAAATTCTTTACTTTTAGCTGCCTATCTTAAAGCATGAAGAACAGCACCGCACTCATTACGTTACTCCTTGTAATTGCAGCAGTTACCCTTACATTTCGGTCGGCCATGCCTTCCTATACTCCTGATGCTGAATTGGAAGAAACCGGCTTCTCAACGGATCGGGCCCTGGGGCATGTCAAAAACATGTCCGAAGCTCCTCATGCCGTTGGTTTTCCTGCCCATAGTGAAGTGCGCGATTATGTAGTACGGGAACTAGAAAAACTAGGCCTGCAGACCAGTATTCAGCTGGGATACACAGCAGGTGATTGGGG
>JABDRK010000180.1 GCA_013041785.1 Eudoraea sp. | reverse complement strand
CCATGGAATTTGTGAAAGAGACCTCTCTAAATGGGCTGCAACATGGATTTCAGGTCTGTTCTCATGCTATTGGTGACCGGGCCAACAGGGAAATCCTGGACCGCTATGAAGCGGCATTTAACGAATTACCGGATCTGACCCCAGACCACAGGTTTCGAATTGAACATGCCCAACATTTACACCCCGAGGATATCCCACGTTTCGCAGAGCTGGGCGTGATCCCAGCCATGCAGGCGGTGCATTTGTCGTCCGACAGACCCTGGGCCATTGACCGTCTGGGTGAAAAGCGCATCAAGGAAGGAGCCTATATGTGGCAGGACCTCTTGCAAAGCGGTATCCCTGTTGTTAACGGTACCGACGTGCCCGTAGAACCCCTGAACCCCATTGCGAGTTTCTACGCCAGTGTAAGCCGGAAAACACTGAAAGGTGTGCCGGAAGGAGGCTATGAACCGGAACAGAAGATGACGCGGGAACAAGCACTGAGATCATACACCCTGGATGCAGCTTTTGGGGCCTTTGAAGAGGATATAAAAGGTTCTATAACGGCCGGTAAACTTGCTGATTTTACCATTTACAGCCAGGACCTGATGACTGTAGCAGAAGAAGAGGTATTAGACACTGAAGTGGTCATGACCATTTTTGGCGGGGAGGTCGTATATACCAAAGGTGAATAAGCACAAATGGAATTAAACCATCAAAAACATACCCTTTGCCTGAAGAATTTCAGGTTTTGGCGGTTGCCCTGGATTATATAAAACCCATCATATTAATTATAGAAATTATCTAAAGTAAATCACTAATGAAAAAAGTAAAGAATTTTGCAATCCCATTACGGGCAGTAAGCGTTGTATTCCTTTTTGTATTCCTCATCTTCCAGTCAGGTTGTACAGAAAAAGTTCCTGAAAATAAAGATGACGCGGCTACGGAGGTAACGGAATCAGCTGCCGAAGAAATAATTTGGCATATCAAGGCAATTCATCCGGAAGGCTATACCCTAGATATAAAAGCATTGGATGCCGACGGAAACATCTATGACGTAAAAGCCATACAGGATGCCGGCCAAAGGCAATTGATGGATATTAAGGCACTGGTTGGCGGGGAAAAAACACCGGTCAAGATACTATTAAGCGATGACCAATATGCCCCTGTTAAGGCAATTACCGAAGGAGGTACAATTTATGATATCAAGGCCCTTACGGCAGATGGAAAGAAACTGGATGTTAAAGGAGTCAAACGCGCTGGCAATATCATCGATATTAAAGCCATTAACGAGGCCGGGGAGTTTTATGGGGTCAAGGCGATTTCCCCAGAAGGCTTACTGAACGATGTAAAAGGGGTCAAGACAGTCGAAGATCGCCTTGAAGCTACGATAAGCGGGGTTGAAGTGCTTGCCCATGTCAAGGCCCTGCCCCAAATGGGAACACTTACCGTTAGCGCTATCTGGCACATCAAGGCAATCCACCCGGATGGAAAAACAATAGACGTAAAAGCGCTGGATGCTGATGGAAATATCTATGACGTAAAAGCCATACAGGACGCTGACCAACGCCAACTGATGGATATAAAAGCACTTGTTGGAGAGAAAAAAACACCAGTCAAGATACTGCTGAGTGATGATCCTTATGCCCCGGTCAAAGCGATTACCGAAGAAGGTACCATTTATGATATCAAGGCCCTTACAGAAGATGGCAAGAAACTGGACGTTAAGGGAGTGAACCGTGACGGTAACATCCTCGATATTAAAGCTATTAATGAAGCGGGTGAATTCTACGGGGTAAAAGCGATTTCACCCGAGGGCGAACTGAATGATGTTAAAGGGGTGAAGATGGTTGAAGATCGCCTCGAGACCACGGTAAACGGAGTTGAAGTGCATGCCCACGTAAAGGCGCTGCCACAATCAAATTGAATCCGTAGCATACCTCTTAGACCAGCGTAACTTACGGGAAGTCCTGCTATTTTTATAGAATGCTCGGAGTGAACAACCCATATATCACAATAAAATTATAGCGATGAAACTGGATCAACTTATCAGCAGGCTCTCCCGAATTTTACAGGAAATCATCGACAAGGAAGACCGAATCAATGAGCTAACGCAGCGGGTACACAAAAAATACAAACTAAGTTCAAAAAACCTGCTGCGTTACCTCATTCTTCGCAGTCATGACCTGAGAAAATACCATGGAACCTTGTCAGACCTCGGGGTATCTTCCCTTAGGAGCACAGAAGGATACGTATACAGCAATCTTTACAATGTATTGAGAAACCTGCACCTTATCCAGGGAACCCCTTTCCACTTTGATGCAGATATTAAATTAATAGGCTATACAAAAAGTAAGAAGTTAATAAGAAAACACGCCAACCGCTTGTTCAAAGAAACCCAAAAGAAACATTTTCCAGAGATCATGGTTACCCTGCCGGATGAAGCTGCAGCGGACAAAAAGGTGATACGGAAAATGGTTTTGAATGGAATGGAAATCGCCAGGATCAACCTCAGCCACGGCGATGTTGCGCAATGGGAAAAAATGGTGGCCTTTATCCGGGAAACATCAAGGGAAACCGGACAAAAAGTGAAAATTTACATGGACTTGTCCGGCCCGAAGTTAAGGACCTCTTCCGTTGATCTTATGAGCAGAAAAGGGAAGAAAAAAGCAAAAATATCCGTAAAAAAAGGAGATCACTTTATCCTTACCAAACAAGAAAATACAGTTAACTACGCACACAGTTCCACTGATAATAAAAGAATAATTGGCGTTATGCTTGGTGAGATGATCAAGGACACCGGGATAGATGACATCTTGTATTTTGACGATGGGATGATCAAAGCCGTGGTGATCGACAAAAACGAGCAGGAATTGGAAGTGGTGATAACCGAATGCTATAAATCAAAGCTCGGATCGGAAAAAGGGATAAACCTCCCGAATACCAAGTTAAATTTACCGGCATTAACCCCAAAAGATATCGAAGTTCTCCCCTTCGTCTGCAAACACGCTGATATTATTGGCTATTCCTTCGTCAGAACAGCAGAAGATGTAAATATTCTCTATGAGGAACTTAGGAAATACGATGCAAAAGATGTTGGTGTGGTATTTAAAATAGAGAATGAGGAAGCCTTTAACAACCTGCCTGAAATCCTGATCAAAGGGATGGAAAGGAACAAAATCGGAGTGATGATTGCCCG
>JABDRK010000173.1 GCA_013041785.1 Eudoraea sp. | reverse complement strand
ATGCAGAGGCAGTTTTTGAAAAGCAGTTCTACAATTTATTGGCAAGCCAGGGGGATCTTGGGAATTTCAGGACTTTTACTCACGAAGCAGGCCTGGACGCTTCATTTGACCTTTTTGTAAGTTTTGGAGGAGATGGTACCATATTACGGGCCATTACCTATATCCGTGATCTTGGAATCCCAATTGTAGGAGTTAATACGGGCCGACTTGGATTTTTATCGACCTTTAAAAAAGAGGAAGTACGGCATGTAGTAACGGAATTCCTGGACGGAGCCTATCGTTTGGTAGAAAGAAGCCTGGTGGCGGTCTATTCTGATATGGAAATCCCAGAATTCGGCGAAATGAATTTCGCTCTGAATGAAGTTTCTATTAGTCGCAAGGATACAACCTCCATGATTACCATAGAAACCTACCTTAATGATGAATACCTTACGTCTTACTGGGCTGACGGGCTAATTATTGCGACCCCAACCGGATCTACGGGTTATTCCTTAAGTTGTGGAGGTCCGGTAATGACCCCTTCTGCTCAGTCCCTGGTAATTACCCCCATCGCACCGCATAACCTAAATGCCCGTCCCTTGGTTATTTCTGACGATACGGTCATCCGAATAAAAGTGTCGGGCAGGGAGGAACATCATTTATTGTCCCTGGATTCCCGTTTGGCCACCATAGATAATGGCCGGGAACTTATCGTGAAAAAGGCCGGCTTCAAGATCAATATGGTGGAATACACTGCAGACAGTTTTCTAAAAACGATCCGCAATAAATTACTATGGGGGGAAGACCGCCGGAATTGAGACGATCTGAAACAATAAATACCCCCAATTCCTGTTTAACAAAGGAGAACAGTTCAAGGGAAAAGTGGAAGCAAATCCATGCCTCCACAATAGTTAAATGGTAATTAATGAGGGGAATATTCACCGTATTTTTCATGTTTATAATCTCAGCAGGTTTCTCGCAAACCTATGAGATTGGTTTATTTGGCGGGGGGGCCAATGCTATTGGTGATGTAGGCCGCATGAATTATATCGCGCCTACCGGATTTGCCTTTGGAGGTATCGCCAAGTGGAACAAAAGCAAGCGGTATGCCTGGCGGGGAAGTTTGTTATATGGGCAATTTTCCTTTGACGATGCAAAATCGGACATTGCCTCCCGAAATCAGAGAGGGTATTCCTTCAGAAATTCGGTAAAAGAGGTTTCTGCAGGTTTGGAATTTCACTTTTGGGAATATAATCTTCATAAGGTAGGCCCGGCCATGACCCCTTACTTATATACCGGACTTTCCTATTTTCGTTACAATTTCCACTACTTCGACGCCGGTCAGCTACAGACTATAGATCAGGAAGACGGATCACTTGCGATACCTATGACGGTAGGAATTAAGGCTAGGATAAATCAATTCCTTATTTTTGGGGCAGAAATAGGAGCGAGGTATACATTTACGGACAACCTGGACGGCAGTAATCCGGAAGGCACCAATTTTGAACAATTCCGTTTTGGGAATATTTTTAGTGACGACTGGTACGTATTTTCGGGAATTACCGTAACTTATACCTTCGGCAGGAAACCCTGCTCAGACTGCTTCGAGTAATACATAAATGAGCACTATTGAAGATTTAAAAACCGAAAATCTTCCGAGACATCTGGCCATTATAATGGATGGAAACGGCAGGTGGGCCAAGCAACGTGGGAAACTCCGGATTTTTGGCCACGAAAACGGGGTTAATGCGGTACGTAAGACCGTGGAAAACTGCGCTAAAATTGGAATCGATTTTCTTACGTTATATGCTTTTTCCACGGAGAACTGGAAAAGGCCTAAGCTGGAAGTAGATACCCTTATGAAATTGTTGGTGTCTACACTCAAAAAAGAGCTGGCAACCCTCAATAAGAACAACATCCGCCTCAATTCCATTGGTAATGTTCAGGCCCTACCCAATAAGGTCTATCTGGAACTTCAGGAGGTTATGGCCAAAACCAAATCCAATTCCGGGATGACCCTTACACTTGCGCTAAATTATGGTTCCAGGGAAGAGATCAAACAGGCTGTACGTTGTTTAGCTTCCAAAGTTAAAAATAACATAATTTCCCCCGAAAGTATTGATGATACGGTTATAAATAGCCATCTTTACACGCACGATTTACCAGATGTCGATTTGCTAATCCGGACAAGCGGGGAACGCCGGATCAGCAATTTTTTGCTTTGGCAGATTGCTTATGCAGAATTGTATTTTGTAGACGCATTCTGGCCTGATTTCAGCGAGGAGCATTTGGTTTCGGCGATATTGAGTTACCAGAACAGAGAACGAAGATTTGGAAAGATCAGCGAACAACTTAACTAGGGATATGGGCACAAGAGTATCCCGAGTCCTCTTTTTTTACATCCTACTTTTTTTTATCAGTTTTTCTGCCTTCGGACAGGACATAAGCTATGACCAGGGTAAAGAGTATATTCTTGGCGGACTTAAGGTTACCGGGTTGGAGAGCTATAATGAACAGACGGTAAAAACCTATACCGGTCTTCGGGAAGGATCGCCAATTGTGGTTCCCGGTGATGAGATAAGTGCGGTTATCAAAAAGTTGTGGAGCCTTGAGCTTTTTAGTGATATCGAATTCTATATCAGCAATATTGAAGGAGAGAAGATCTTTCTTGAACTATTCATAAGGGAACGCCCTACCCTCTCTAAAGTAACCGTATATGGGGTTAAAAAGAGAAAGGTAGCGGGGATCATAGATGACACAGACCTCAAAAAGGGGAAAAAAATAACGGAAAGCCTAATTGCCAACACCAAAAATTATCTTCAGAATAAATACCAAAAACAGGGTTTTCTTAATGCTAAAGTATCCATTGCTACAGCACGTGACACCTCAGAAACCAATGCGCAAAGCATGGTTGTCAACGTAAAAAAAGGAGAGAAGGTAAAAATCAAGAAAATCCTTTTCGAAGGAAACGAGAAGATCTCAGCTTCCAAACTGCGTAAGGCCATGAAAAATACCAAGGTGAAAAGGCCAGGACGGTTTTGGAAAAAATCAAAATATATTCAGGCTGATTATCAGGAAGACCTTGCAAGCCTCATTGACAAATATGCCGAAAATGGTTACCGGGATGCCCGTATTCTTACAGATACGGTACAGACGCTTAACGAAAACAATATCAACATCAATATTAAAGTTGAAGAGGGGAACAAATATTATTTCGGCGACATTGCGTTCGTTGGAAATTCGGTATACACGGATCGAGCCCTTAATCAGGTGCTGGGAATTAAAAAAGGGGATACCTATAACGGGGTATTGTTGCGGGAGCGTATTGCTGACGACAGTAAACCTGATGCGGAAGACCTGACGAATTTATACCAGAATAACGGGTATCTATTCTCGCAAATCAATCCTGTTGAGGTTGCTGCCCAGAACGATACCATAGATTTTGAAATTCGGATTATTGAAGGAAAGGAAACCTTTCTGAACCACGTGTCCGTAAACGGAAATGACAAAACAAATGACCACGTTATTTTCAGGGAACTCAGAACAAGGCCGGGACAAAAATACAGCAAGGATAATATCATTCGCAGTGTCAGGGAATTGGGCCAATTAGGGTTCTTTGATGCTGAACAAATAAAGCCGGATATCCTGAATCCCAATCCCAATGAAGGCACCGTTGACCTGGCCTACAACCTTGTGGAATCAGGTTCAAGCCAGATCGAACTGCAAGGGGGATACGGTGGAGGTGGATTTATAGGTACTCTGGGCCTGTCTTTCAATAACTTTTCCATACAGAATCTCTTCAATGGTGAGGCCTATAAGCCTGTACCTATGGGAGATGGGCAGACATTCGCCCTCAGGCTGCAGGCCAGTAGGAC
>JABDRK010000292.1 GCA_013041785.1 Eudoraea sp. | reverse complement strand
TCAGTAAGGTCTTTATGGGCCGCTCCGTAAATTTCCTTGAGTCCGAGGACATTTTGGATAAGTGTATTCTGGTAATTAACCGCTACCGGAATGATGTAGCTGTTTACCAATTCATTCATTACCCGTCCCTCGATCTGGGTTTGGAGAATATAGGTGTCAAATTCTACCTCCTGCCGTGCCCTGACCTCCGTTTCTGTCATGACATCCATGTCCCCGAACAGGGCAAGGGTTTCTTTGGAAGTCATGATCTGAAGGGCTTCAGGGGTTGTGCGATTGTTGCTCAGTTTCCTTCGTTTAGCTTCAGCAACCCAATCAGCACTATATCCGTCACCGTCAAACCGAATCCGTTTGGAGGATTTAATGTATTCCCGCAGTACATTGAAAATCGCCTCATCCTTTTTCAGCTTTTTGTTTTCAATCAGGGCATCCACTTCTTTTTTAAACTCCTGCAATTGCTTGGCCACAATGGTGTTCAGCACGGTCATGGGCTTGGCGCTGTTGGTCCGGGATCCCACAGCCCGGAATTCAAACTTGTTTCCGGTAAAGGCAAACGGACTGGTACGGTTGCGATCAGTGTTGTCCAGCAGGATTTCCGGAATCTTCCCCACTACATTGAGCTTCAGTTCCGTTTTTTCCTCAGGAGACAGTTTGCCCTGGGATACCCCTTCCAATTCATCTAGCACTTCGCTGAGCTGTTTCCCAATAAAGATGGAAATAATGGCAGGCGGGGCTTCATTGGCCCCAAGGCGCAAATCATTGCTTGCTGAGGCAATGGATGACCTTAATAATTCCTCATAACTGTCAACTGCCTTGATGGTATTCACAAAGAAGGTAAGGAACTGCAGGTTTTTCATCGGGGTGCTCCCCGGGCTCAATAAATTTACCCCGGTATCCGTGGAGAGCGACCAGTTATTGTGTTTCCCAGAGCCATTGATCTTCGCAAAGGGCTTTTCATGGAAAAGCACTTTGAATTTGTGTTTCTCAGCCACCTTTTCCATGATATCCATCAGCAGCAGGTTATGGTCTACCGAGAGATTGGCTTCTTCAAAAACCGGTGCCAGCTCAAACTGGTTGGGTGCTACTTCATTATGCCGCGTCTTCACCGGAATCCCCAGCTTCATACATTCGATTTCCAATTCTTTCATAAATTCCAGGGCGCGCTGTGGAATTACCCCAAAATAATGGTCATCCAGTTGCTGCCCCTTGGCGGCATCCTGCCCTACAAGCGTACGGCCGGCCATTACCAGGTCTGGCCTTGATTCAGCCAGGGCCTCATCGATCAGGAAATACTCCTGTTCCCATCCCAGGGTGGCAAAGACCTTGGAAACATTTCTGTCAAAATAACGCACAACGGCCGTGGCTGCCTCGTCTATCGCATTGAGCGCCCGCAATAAAGGCGCCTTATTATCCAAAGCCTCGCCGGTATAGGAAACAAATATGGTAGGTATGCACAAGGTGGATCCATAAATAAAGGCAGGAGAAGTAGGATCCCAGGCGGTATATCCCCGGGCTTCAAAGGTATTACGCAAGCCCCCGCTCGGAAAGCTGGATGCATCCGGCTCCTGCTGCACCAACTGGCTGCCACCGAATTTCTCCAGGGCTTTGCCATCAGTCATTAAATCAAAGAAAGCATCGTGCTTTTCTGCGGTTGCCCCGGTCAGAGGCTGGAACCAATGGGTATAATGCGTAGCCCCCATGCCTATGGCCCAGGCTTTCATGGCCTCGGCAATCTGGTCGGCCATACGCCTGTCGATCTTAGAACCGGAATTAATTGCCGCATGTACACTGAGAAGGGCATCACGGGTCAGATACTGCCGCATGCGTTCCTGCCCAAAGACATGACTGCCAAAAATTTCGGAGCGTCTGCCCGTTTTTTCCGCCTTAATAACGGCCCGGTTCCTGCTTTCCCGTATTGCATCCTTGCGCGTAGTGGACATAACCAAAAAGTTTAATGATTTTTTATCCCGGCTAAATTACGCATTTAACAGTAATTGCTAAAAAAAATGATTTTTAATCAATTTACCCCTAAAAAAATAGGGGTGTTAATAATTATATCGATTTTTTTGATAATTACCCCCTTAGTCATGTAGCGCATATTTAGAATTATTATATTTTTGACGGTCAGTAATTTTATTTAAATCCATGGTATTATGAGTAAATCGAAATTAGAGTATATCTGGTTGGATGGACATGAGCCCACCCAGGAACTCCGAAGCAAAACGAAAATCCTAAACGACTTTGATGGTGCGCTAGAAAGCTGCCCAATGTGGTCTTTTGATGGAAGCTCCACAGAGCAGGCCGAAGGTAACGCCTCGGACTGTTTATTAAAGCCTGTGGCTATTTATCCTGATCCTGAACGTATTAACGGGTTTTTGGTGATGTGTGAAGTTCTGAATGCAGACGGCACCGCTCACGAATCCAATCACAGGGCTAAGATTGATGATGATGATAATGATTTCTGGTTCGGTTTTGAGCAGGAATACTTCCTGATGGATACCCAAACCGACCTTCCTTTAGGTTTCCCAAGGGGAGGATTCCCAGGACCTCAGGGTAAGTACTACTGTTCCGTAGGAGGCAGGTATACCTGGGGACGCGATTTTGTAGACGAGCATCTGGACGTCTGTCTGGCAGCCGGACTGAATATTGAAGGGATCAACCAGGAAGTTGCTCCCGGACAATGGGAATTCCAGAATTTTGCCAAAGGGGCCAAAAGAGCCGGAGACGAACTTTGGGTTGCCCGGTATCTCTTAAACAGAATCACCGAAAAATACGGCTACTATATTGAGCTGCACCCAAAACCGGTTAAGGGCGACTGGAACGGTAGTGGAATGCACGCGAACTTCTCCAACAGTACGTTGAGAAATGCCGGAAGCAAGGACGTCTATGAGACTATTTGTGAAGCCTTCCGCCCTGTAGCTGTAGATCACATCGATGTGTATGGAGCCTTTAACGATGAGCGTCTTACCGGACTTCATGAAACCCAATCTATTAATGAATTCTCCTATGGGGTATCCGACAGGGGTGCTTCTATCCGGATTCCTATCGCAACGGTAGAAAGCGGCTGGAAAGGATGGCTGGAAGACCGCAGACCGGCTTCTAACGCCGATCCTTACAAAGTTGCCGGAAGGATCATCAGGACTGTAAAATCTGCCAAACTGGAAACAGTAGCCAGTTAGGTTTTAACAGCAATATATTATGAAACACCTTCGCTTTTGCGGGGGTGTTTTTTTATTGCAAAGTGAGGAAGATAAAAGTAACATAACATACGATCAGGATAAGGCCATCCCGCCATTCCAAACGTAACCCTTTGGGGAAAAATACCAGTGGAAGGATCAGGAAGGAAATCCCCAACATCCAGAAAATATCGTTCGAAAGTAGTTCGGGGTCTTCAACGGAAATGGGAGTAATCATCGCTGTTATCCCAAGTACAGCCAGTAAATTAAAGACATTAGATCCAATGAGGTTCCCTACGGAAATCGCCTTTTCTTTTTTGATCACCGCCACCAATGAGGCTGCCAATTCCGGGATGCTGGTACCCACAGAGACCACTGTGATTCCTATGACCCGTTCACTTACCGCAAAATCCTGGGCGAGGTCAACCGCCCCTTTGACCAGGAGTTCAGATCCCCCCCACAGGCCTATTGCCCCTAAGCCTAGGAATAAAACAGAGAGATACAAAGGCAGGGGTATATCATCTTCATGGAGATCATCTACAACCGCAATTTTTTGAAACCGCAGCAGGTATACCAGGAATACAAAAAGCAGCACGAACATAATGGCCCCTTCATGGCGCTCCAGCAGCTGGTCAAAATAGATAAATCCCACAAACAATACCGAGGCAAACATCATCATGGGCCAGTCTGTGATATAAAAACTCTTTCTTACCTCAATATTGCTGAGGATAATGATTATAGCCAGGACCAACCCCAGGTTGGCAATATTGGAACCGACTACATTTCCGAGGGCCAGGTCGGGAAATCCGTCCAGAGCAGCATTTATGCTTACGATAAGTTCAGGCGCGGAAGTGGCAAAAGATACCACGGTCATTCCGATAATGATCTTGGGGATATTCAGTCGGAGGGAAAAAGCCACGGCGGCCTTGAGCAGCCAGTTTCCGCCAAGAATCAGCAGGATTAATCCAAGAACAATAAACAGCAGGTTGAGCATCAATGGAAGTTTGTACAAATATAACGGAAGTGGAAAGCCCCGGGCAATGAGAAGGCTAATATATGTTCCTGGCCCCAAAAAAGGGAAAAACAAGCCTTGTAAATGTTAAATAACTATAAAAATAGTTGGCTAACTAATTTTTTAGTAATAAGTTTGGTTAAACGCAAGTGCAATGCAAAAACTCACCAATAAAGAAGAAGAAGTCATGAAGGTTCTCTGGCGTCTGGATAAAGCCTTCGTGAAGGAAATCCTGGCTGAAATCAAAGGGCCAAAACCCCACTACAACACCCTGTCGACTATTGTACGCAATCTGGAAGACAAGGAGTATGTGGGCCACGAAGCCTTTGGAAACACCCATCGCTATTATCCCCTGGTGACCAAAGAAGCCTATCGCAAGCAATTTGTAAATAGCAGCCTCGTGGATTTTTATGACAACTCCTATAAAAGCATGGTGTCCTTTTTTGCAAAAGAGGAAAAAATCTCAGTGGAGGACCTCAAAGAAATTATCAACCTAATTGAAAAGAACAAATAAATGGACGTCATTTTGGTTTATATGGCCAAGGCCTCTGGAATATTGGCGCTCTTTTTTGGAGTGTATCAGCTCTTTCTGAAAAAGGAAACTTTTTTTGAAGCCAACAGGCACTTTTTACTGGGGGGTATTTTAGTCGCCTTTACTTTCCCCTTTGTGGAGATTACGCGTTATGTGACAGTAGAACCCCTTGCGTTTGCCAACCTGAATCAACTTCCGGTCAGTCCGTCGACCAATATGGCCGATCAGGGTCCTGACTGGCTTTTGCTGCTCACTGGAATCTATGCAGCAGGAATCCTGGTACTGAGCATCAAATTCGCGATCCAGTTGCTATCGCTCAGAAGACTGATGCGAAGGCATCATATACGAAAAATTGGAGCTATACGCCTGGTGGAAACCGATCAGGACCTGGCGCCTTTTTCCTTTTTCAATTATATCTTTTACAACCCTGGTCAGTTTAGCAAAAGTGAACTGGAGGCCATCCGGCAACATGAAAAAGCACATTGTACCCAGGGGCATTCCCTGGATATGCTGCTCGGCCATTTGCTTACCATCATCCTTTGGTTCAATCCGTTTAGCTGGCTGTACAAGCGTAACATACAGCAAAACCTGGAATTCCTTGCCGATTCCAGTGCGATCAGGCAAACCAGATCTGTAAGGAACTACCAGTACGCCCTTTTAAAGGTTTCCTCGAATGCCATTCACACACCAATCACTAATAATTTTTATAATTCATTAATCAAAAAACGAATAGTCATGTTACACAAATCAAAATCCAATCAACTGCATGCATTTAAATTTGCCATTATCCTGCCCTTGCTGGCCGGGTTTATCTTTGCTTTCAATACCCGGGTAGTGGCCCAGGAGAAAGAAGAGGATGTGGAGGTAACGGTGAAAATTGAAAGAATCGAAATCCTGATCGACAAGGATTATACAAAAGCTCAAAT
>JABDRK010000147.1 GCA_013041785.1 Eudoraea sp. | reverse complement strand
ATTGTGACCCGGCTGCCTGCCTGACCAAGACATTCGGACAGGGGGCTTACCGTATTATTGCGTTTTTAACGCAAATACGGCATAGACTTCTCGCCCCAGCTTTTTGTAAACAAAAAAATCCTGACAGTTATGTCAGGATTTCCGTTCACTTCGTGACCCGGCTGGGGCTCGAACCCAGGACCCTCTCCTTAAAAGGGAGATGCTCTACCAACTGAGCTACCAGGTCTCCAACTATGCGATTTCGCACAGAGGCTGCAAATATAATATCAATAATTTATTTTTCAACCCTAAATAAAACATAAATTCCCCTTTTCTTTGTTTTCCCTCCTTTTTGATTCATTTTTGCCAAAAGGCGTCATATGAAAATTATCCTTCTGGGATATATGGGAAGTGGTAAATCCACTGTAGGCCAGGTTCTTGCGAAGAATCTGGAGCTGCCATTCCACGATCTTGACGCACTTATTGAAGACCATGAGGGTACATCCATCCCTCAAATTTTTGAGGAAAAAGGGGAGCTCTATTTCAGGAAATTGGAGTACAGGATTTTGGAGGAAATGCTCAATAGTCCAGCTGATTTCATTTTGGCGCTGGGCGGAGGTACCCCATGTTATGGCAATAATATGTCGGCCATCCTCAAAGCTACACAGGCAGTTTTCTATATCCAATTGCCTATACCTGCACTGAGCAAAAGGCTGTTGCCTGAAAAAGCAGAACGGCCCCTTATCAGCCATATCCCCGATGAAGAATTACCCGAATTTATAGGGAAACACCTGTTTGAACGTGTTCCTTTTTACTCCCGGGCTCACCACACACTGAACGCGGAAAATAAAAGTCTTGAGGATTTAGCCGAGGAGATCGAGGGATTTTTAGTCTAGATACACCCCGTCATTTTTAGCCTGAAATTCCACATGCACATGCATTTGCAATGAGGTGGACAGGGAAATACCTTTGAAATCTGCTTTCACCGGATACTTTTTATGGTTCCGGTTAACCAGCACAGCAGTTTTTAGTTTTTTCAGTGGCGTTTTTAAGAAATGGTTCACGCCATAGATAAGGGTAGTACCAGAATTCAGTACATCGTCAACCAGCACAACCGACTCCCCTGAATAATCTGCCTCAGGTATACTGGTGTTGACGCCACTATGCAAGGGATCCTTTTTATTCATGCTAACCTTGCAAAGCACTATATCCGCTGGGGTAATTTTACGTAGTACCCGCTGTATTTTTTTGGCGAACTGTACCCCGCCACCTTCAATACCTGCCAGGATGATTTTTTCTTCCTCCACATTGGATTCGTAGATCTGATAAGCAATGCGTCTGGTCTTGTGTTGGATCTGCTGATGGGACAATATACGGTTGGTCATGGCGAGCACTTTATTTCTCAAAGATAAAAAACAGTTCCTTTCCCTGCCTCGGCGGGATGGAATTATACGCTGGTTCCAGGGTGTGAATGCGAAATTTCTTTTCAAACAGTTTCTGGTATTCCTCCAAACTGCCCCCAAAAGGAGGTCCGGAAGAAGTCAACGGAAAATTGAAAAACAAACCCGCGAGGATTCCACCGGGTTTCAGGATATCAAACATTTTTTTCGCATAATCTGATCTTTGTGAAGGATGCAGGGCACAGAAAAAGGTCTGTTCCAGGATCAGGTCGAATCCCCCTTCCTCAAGCTCAAAAAAATCGGTTTCCAAAAGATGATCTTTGGGAAAATCAGGGCATTCCTCCCGGATATGTTGCAAGGGCAGGGAAGCAATATCCACCACATATGTTTCAAGGAAGCCGCTATTATGCAGATACATGGCTTCATAACCATGTCCGGCTCCAGGAACCAGGATTTTTTGGGCCTTATCGCTTAGTTGGTCAATATAGGTCTTTATGGGGGTGGATATATTCCCGATATCCCAGCCCATAGCCCTTTCCTTATATCGGGATTCCCAATAGGCCTTGTCAAACATCATCCATGTAGTCTTCAATATCCCGCCGGTCTTTCTTGGTAGGCCGGCCACTTCCTTTTTGTCGGTAATAATCCTTGGAATATTTGAGCAATTCCTTTTGCTCAAGGTTTTCTGCAGGGGTAGTATCCTTGCGATACAGGTCAACCAGTTTGGCTCCCATCCGGCTTTTTGGGATTTCCAGCACTTCGAAATGGTGGTTGACCTGGTTTTTTCGAACTACTATATTATCCGTGGGGTAAACTTCCCGGGAAGGTTTGGCCACGAGATCATTGATACGAACATGCCCCTTTTGACAGGCAATGGTGGCCATATTTCGCGTTTTGAAATAACGTGTACACCATAAGTATTTATCAATTCGCATACCCGGTTAAAATGTTTGTTAAGGACCTGTACAAAAATAGGGGAAAATTGTATCTTGCGGCACCTAAAAGAATTTCAATGCAGGTTTTGAGAGTGCTGATTTCCCTGGGAGTGATTACCTTGTTATTTTCATGTGGTAATGATGACAACGCTGATTTTGAAGTCATACCTCCGAGGAGATTGAGCGAAGTAGTTACTGAAGATGCAGCAGCGCTTCAGGAATATTTGCAAACCCATTTCTACAATTATGAAGATTTCGAAAATCCTCCCGCGGGTTTCGATTTTCGTATTGTACTGGATACGATTGCCGGGGATAATGCCGGTAAAACACCCTTAATTAACCGTCCCGAGCTGCAGACCCTGACCATTCCTGTTTCTTCGGAATCTTTTAATCTGGATAGTGATGAAACCGTAGATCATACGATGTATTATCTGGTTGCCAGAGATGGAGTAGGGGATATCCCAACCATTGCCGATTCTACCCTGGTACGCTACGAAGGAACCTTGCTTAATGGAGCACTTTTTGATGCGACCGCAAGCCATACCTGGCAATACCTGCCATTTTTTCTAAGGGGATATGGCAGGGCCATCTCTAGTATCAGAACCGGAGATGGAATCGTCACAAATCCAGATGGGACTACAGAGATTACTAATGCAGGTATTGGTGCTATGTTCCTTCCTTCTGGCCTGGCATACTTCAACGCATCTGTTCCAGGGGTACCTCAGTATTCCCCGCTGATATTTACGGTAGAAGTTGGGCTTTATGTGGAAGATACAGATTACGACAATGACGGGATTCCTTCTTTATTAGAAGATTTGGATGGGGACGGAGACCTCACCAATGACAATACAGACCGCGAGCAGGAACGGGCTACCGGATCACTTGCGCTCGCCAATCACGTTGACCCTGACGATGATCAGGATGGAACACCAACACGGGATGAAATCATTATCGATGATCAGGGCAATATCACATTCCCCGATGGGGATGGCGACGGGATCCCGGATTATTTGGATCGCGATAATTCTTAGGAAAAACAAAAACCCCCGCTGATCAGCGGGGGTTTTTTGTTAAGATTTTTTCTTGTTCAAATTTATGGACAGACTCAGAATGAGCTGATCCGGCCGGGTATCCAAACGGCTGTCTTCAACTGAAGTAATATTCGTGTTGATAAAACGCGCTTCGTTCTCACTAAATCCTCTTTCATAACGCAGATCAAGACCAATATTGCCCAGGTTGACGCCCACACCTAAGTGGAGTCCAACGGTAAAATCATTCTCTATCCGATCTATGGTAATACCATCAAACTCTGTGTTTAGGATATATTGAAATGCAGGCCCTCCAAAGACATGAAGGGGTCCAATTACTTTAGTTCCCAACAACACAGGAATATCCAGTTTACTCATGTCAAAATCATCTCCGTTGTAGTCAGACTTGGTTTTGGTAAAGATGATTTCGGGCCTCAGGTAGACCTGGTTGCCCAATTTGCCATAAAACCCGATATGGTAGCCCACATTGCGATCCGGGTTTTCTGCGGCAGCCTGCGCAGCCTCAATGTAATCCCCGTTGGCGTTGTAATTTAGTCCCGCTTTGATTCCAAAGCCAGGGCCTTTTTGTGCGAAAGTGGCTGTGCCTATAAAGCACAAGGCCACTAGAAGAAGTGTTTTTTTCATAAGGTGTTCGTTTAATTGGCTAAACGGGATCAAAAAGGATGCCGTTCTTTATGCCTTTCTTTTTAACACCCTTAAAACGGCACCTTCAATGGCTTTATTGTTCAGGCCATATTTTTCCATCAGCTGGGCAGGAGTACCGCTTTCCCCAAAGGTATCCCGGGTGGCCACAAATTCCTGAGGACATGGATGTTGAGTAGCGAGGGTGCGGGCAACACTTTCCCCAAGTCCGCCTAAATAATTATGCTCTTCGGCAGTAACCATACAGCCGGTTTTCTTTACAGAGCGTATCAGGGCTTCCTCATCAAGGGGTTTTATCGTATGAATATTCAGCACTTCGGCGGAAATTCCCTGGATATTGAGATTCTCTGCGGCGACCAATGCCTCCCAGACCAGATGGCCTGTTGCCACAATAGTAACATCTGTACCTTCCTGCAGCTGTACCGCTTTACCGATCTCAAAAGTTTGTTCTTCCGGTGTAAAATTGGGAACCTTCGGCCTTCCGAACCTCAGGTAAACCGGCCCCTGATGCTCAGCTATGGCTAGTGTGGCTGCCTTGGTCTGGTTAAAATCACAGGTATTGAGCACGGTCATTCCCGGAAGCATCTTCATCAGCCCGATATCTTCCAGAATTTGGTGTGTTGCCCCGTCTTCCCCGAGTGTGAGACCGGCATGGGAAGCACAAATTTTCACATTTTTATGTGAGTAGGCGATAGACTGGCGGACCTGATCGTATACCCGACCCGTGGAGAAATTCGCAAAGGTGCCTGTAAAAGGGATATAACCCCCAATGGTAAGTCCGGCTGCAATACCCATCATATTGGCTTCTGCGATCCCCACCTGGAAGAACCGATCCGGATGCTCTTTCATAAAGGTATCCATCTTCAGTGACCCTACCAGGTCTGCGCAAAGCGCTACCACCTTATCATTGTTGCGCCCCAGTTCCGTTAACCCGGCGCCAAAACCACTTCGTGTATCTTTTTTTCCCTGATCTGTGTACTTTTTCATCAAAATAGAATTCCTGAATTAATAATCCCCCAGGGTTTCCGGGTTTTGTGCCAAGGCAATTTCCAGTTGCTCATCGTTAGGGGCCTTTCCATGCCAGGCATGGGTATGCA
>JABDRK010000135.1 GCA_013041785.1 Eudoraea sp. | reverse complement strand
GCAAAAAGATAGGCGCAGGTTCAGCATTAACCCTTTCCTCCGGTTATCTCGTGGGGCAATTGCTGGCAACCTATTTCCATACTCCCGGATATTCCCCTTTCTATGCCCCGGACTGCCATGCTGCGCTATTTCAAACGGAGCAAGCCCCTTTTTCCTCTTACCAGGACCTCGCTCTGGCTTTAAAAGAGCACCTGGAACTGAATACAGATAGCATCCCGGTGATCTTCTTTGACACCCTGGAAAGTAAAGAGGCCTATTTTCCAGATTTTGAAGCCCTCAAAAAATTACCGCTGGACAGATGCATCCTGGTAGCAGACGACTCCCATGGATTTGGAATACTGGGAGAGCGTGGCATGGGCGCGTATGCCAGATTATCGGAATTTGCGCCTAGAGCACTCCTGGTATGTTTTTCCCTTGGAAAAGCAATTGGCATTCCTGCCGGGGCTGTTATAGGGTCTAAAAACCTTGTTGAGGCCCTGAAAAGAACTGTATTTTTCGGCGCTGCGAGTCCGGCCTCACCTGCAGGTTTGGCTACCCTTACCCAGGCCTGGGAGCTTTTATTAAACAAAAGGAGAAATTTAATAGCCAATGTAGAACACTTCCTGTCCGGTATCTCTAATAAAAATCCTTTTTGGTTTACTCCCGGAATCCCGGCTTTTAGTTATCAGGATCCCGGACTCACTGCATTTCTAAAAGAACAAGGTATGATTGTAACCCATTTTCACTATCCAAACGAGGACGCCGAACCTACAAGTCGTATTGTTATTACGGCTGCGCATGAAATACATGAAATCGACAAGCTTACCCAATCCATCAATGCGTATTTCGCACTGTAGCGAACTTTCCGTAAAATAGCGCATACTATTTCCATAAATCATATCTGGGATTAATGAAATTTTTGTAACTTTTATGAATAATTTCAGAGTAACACTAAATAACACGACCATGAAAAAATTCATTGGAATCGTATTCCTGATGCTCATCTTATTGGTTGGAACAGCAACCACGACTTCAACACCCCATACCATGCATTCGATAGAGGGCACATGGGAACAGGTTAGTTTCTTTAACTATGACGAACAGGAAGTCACGGATACAGTTCTTTTACCTGAGGGCTACCGACAGGTTAAGATGTTCTACAACGGCAAGATAATGTGGTCCCGTACCAACCCAAACGATACCATTGGCAGATTTGGATTTGGCCACTACCGAATCACAGAAAATGAACTGATAGAAACCATAGAATTCGGGGACTATCAGATGATGCAGGCGCTGGACACCCTAAGTGTCTTCAGGTTTGAGTTGATTCTTGACAACGGAAGCTACAGCCAGATTTCCGTAGATGAAGAAGGCAACCGAACCTTTTCAGAAAACTACAAACGAATCGACTAAAAAAAAGGTATAAAAAATAAACCGCTGCCTTTGGACAGCGGTTTTTTTATTGCCTTTAGGATACCTCTTCCGGAGTTTCCACCGTAGCCAGGTAGCGTTCTGCGTCCAATGCGGCCATACATCCGGTACCTGCAGCCGTAACTGCCTGCCGGTATTCCTTATCCTGTGCGTCTCCGGATGCGAAGACCCCGGGCTTATTTGTTTTTGTGGATTTGCCTTTGGTGATGATATAACCTGTTTCATCCATTTCCAGCTGCCCTTTAAATATGCCTGTATTCGGGGTATGCCCGATGGCAATAAAAAGGCCGGTTATTGGGATTTCTTCCTTGGCCCCGGTTTTATTATTGAATACCCGTAAACCTTCGACTACCTGATCCCCCAACACCTCATCTACCTCAGTGTTAAACCGGACCTCAACATTGGGTAGGCTGTTAACCCGATGTTGCATGGCTTTGGATGCCCGCATATAGTCTTTTCGGATCAACATGGTAACCTTGTTACATATATTGGCCAGGTAAGAAGCTTCCTCCGCGGCGGTATCACCCCCGCCTACAATGGCAACATCCTGTCCTTTATAAAAGAACCCGTCACAAACAGCACAGGCAGAGACTCCTCCACCACGCAATCGCTGCTCACTGGGGATATTCAAATATTTGGCAGAAGCCCCTGTTGAGATGATGACAGTTTCTGCTTCAACAACTTTGTCATTGTCTATTGTTGCCTTATGGATGCCTCCAACCTCATCACTCAATTCTACGGCAGTTACCATACCAATGCGGACATCGGTTCCAAAGCGTTCTGCCTGTTGCTGAAGCTGCACCATCATGGTAGGCCCGTCAATTCCATCCGGATATCCCGGGAAATTATCCACTTCCGTAGTGGTGGTCAACTGACCTCCAGGCTCCATTCCGGTATACACCACAGGTTTTAAATCGGCCCTTGCCGCATAAATGGCTGCTGTATAGCCCGCGGGGCCAGAACCAATAATCAAGGTCTTAATCCTTTCTGTTTGCTCACTCATATCATTACTAAAATCAACAGTTTCTGTGGCTATAAAAGTAGGATTTTGACCAAAAAACTTACGGTAAAAGTTATCAAAAGTTATTAGAAACTAAAGATGTCTTTTTCAAGCCCCCGGCTAATCCTTAACTCCAAACTTAATTAAAATATCTTCCATCAAACACCAACGGGTAATTGCTGATTGTAAAAGGTTTACCCCAACAAAGGCTGTAAACCACAGCCAATTCAAGTTAACATAAATGGCCAGGATTAAGCTGAGTAAAATAAAACTCCCGGCGACTGCGCGTACAATTCTGGTTTTCATCGTCGTTTTTTAAATAGATTCTTCAATAGGAATAACTACAGCCCTTAAGGGATTCTGTGTCTCCAGTTGTTCGTTGAATTCGGAAATGAGTTCAAAGAGCGTTTTAATTTTATCTGCCTGGGTAAAAGAGAAAAACAGGCTGGATTCCACTCCACCTCCGGTACCCGGGAACCAGCTGGCAGCTCTTAACAGGGAAGCCTGATTTTTATACCCGTCTATCTCAGACCCACTAAACTGCTCAATACCCGCCTGCCTAAAAAGCTTGAGTACCTCTGCTTCAAATTCTTCTACAGCCGTAACAATCACAAGTTTCATTATTTGTGTTTTTTGGATTCAATCATATAATACACCAGGGGCACCACCAGCAAGGTTAATACCGTAGAGGCAATGGTTCCTCCCATAAGGGAAATCGCCAGTCCCTGGAAGATAGGGTCAAACAGAATCACGAAAGCGCCTATAACTACAGTTCCTGCCGTAAGAAGGATAGGGGTAGTCCGAACGGCTCCAGCCTCAATTACAGCCTGCTTTAATGGGACCCCGTCAGACACCCTAAGATTCACAAAATCAATCAGTAACACCGAATTTCGAACCATTATCCCTGCCAATGCAATCATTCCAATAAAGGAGGTCGCCGTGAAATAAGCATCCATAAGCCAGTGCCCCAATACAATCCCGATTAGTGAAAGCGGAATGGCTACCATCATTACTACCGGAGCCTTGAAATTCTGGAACCAGCCTACAATCAGAATATAGATTATGACAATAACACCCAGGAAGGCCATTCCCAGATCCCGGAATACCTCAAGGGTTATCTGCCATTCCCCATCCCATTTTACAGTAAAATCATCCTCATACTCTGGTTGACTGATATACAGTTCCTGCAAGGTATACCCCTCGGGCAAATCCAAATCACTTAGCTTATCGGTCATGCCAAGAATTGCATAAACCGGGCTCTCCAGGGTGCCGGCCATATCGGCCAGTACATAAACCACCCGTTTCTGGTTTTTTCGATAAATACTTTTGGGCCTCAGGGTTTCTTCAATTTGTGTGAGGTCGCTTACAGGTACCAAATGGCCTGCCTGTGACTTAAGCTGTATCTGGTTGAGATCTGCCGTACTGGACCTTTCCTTTTCCTCAAGGGTCAATATGAGCGGCACCTGTTGAGCTGCGGTCTCATCATAAAGATTGGTGATGGCGCGGTCTGAAAGGGCCATGTTTAACGTATGTGCAATCTGTTCAGGGGAAACACCATTGAGCATAGCACGTTCCTTGTCTGCAATATATTTGTACCGGATTTGATCAGCTTCCACCATCCAATCGATATCCACCACATCAGGTGTCGCTTTTAGCAATCCTACCACCTGATCTGCCAGGGCTATCTGTTGCTCATAATCTGGACCGTAAACTTCCCCAACTATAGTCGATAAAACAGGAGGACCGGGCGGTACTTCAACGATTTTAATGTTGGCGTTGTAACGACTTCCTATTTCCTGAATTGTTTTCCTGACCGCTCTGGCAATATCATGGCTTTGTTCGCTTCGGTCGTGCTTATCTACCAGATTCACCTGGATGTCTGCCATATTGCTCGCTCCACGCAAATCGTAATGCCTTACCAGGCCATTGAAGGTAATGGGTGCAGAAGTACCCACATACGTCTGATAATTAACTACCTGCTGCTGAGTCGACAGGTATTGAGCAACTTCATTCGCGACCCCGGCAGTTCTTTCCAGGGTTGTGCCTTCAGGCATGTCAATGACTACCTGAAATTCATTTTTGTTGTCGAATGGCAGCATTTTAACCGCAACGGTCTTGGTGAAAAACAGGCCTATTGAGGCTGCCAGCAAGAAGAAGGTTATCCCCAAAAAAGTCCAGCGAATCTTTTTGTTTTCAATCAGGGGTTTTTCAAACCGTTCATAAATGCGATATATGAGGGACTCTTTGTCATTTTCTTCAGGATCTTTCTCAGCTTTGTGGTCTTTTTCCTTTAGAAAGAGATAACCCAGATAAGGGGTAATGGTGAGGGCCACGAAGAGTGATAAAATCATAGCAATCGAAGCCCCAATAGGCATGGGCGACATATAAGGACCCATTAATCCGGAAACAAAGGCCATGGGTAATACCGAGGCAATTACCGTAAAAGTGGCCAGGATGGTTGGATTGCCCACCTCGTTAATGGCATATAGAGCCGCCTGTCTAAAGGGCAACCTTTTCAATTTGAAATGCCGGTGCATATTTTCGGCTATTATAATAGAATCATCCACCACAATACCGGTTACAAAAACCAGGGCAAACAGGGTAATCCGGTTCAGGGTATAATCCAGCATATAGTAGCTCAAAAGCGTAAGGGCAAAGGTGATGGGAACCGACAGGAATACTACCAGGCCTCCCCTCCAGCCCATGGCCAGCATAACTACAAAGGTGACGGCAATGATCGCCCCAATCAGGTGCATCAGCAATTCCGACACCTTTTGGGAGGCAGTCTGTCCATAATTTCGGGTTACCTCAATTTTTACATCATCCGGGATCAGACTGGTCTTTAAATTATCTACCTTTTGCAGGATGCGCTCAGAAATCTTCATGGCATCCGCACCCTTGCGCTTGGCAATAGAGAGGGTTACCGCAGGATAGGCTGCGGGGTAATCTGAAACTTTTGGACTGGCCTGACCAAAACCAAGGTTCACATAATTATCCGGGCGTCCCGGGCCATCAATTACGGTTGCGATTTGTTTCAAATAGATGGGACGATTATCCTGAATCCCAACAACCAGGTTTTCAACATCTTCAAGAGATTTCAGAAACTCTCCGGTAGCTACTGTGTATTCTGTATCGTTGCGATTGAAAGTACCGCTGGAGAGTTCCTGATTGTTTGTCTGGATCATTTGGGCCACCGTCAGAAAATCAAGTCCGCTGGCTGCTGTTTTCTCTTTGTCCAGTAAAACCCGCAATTGCCTGCTGCGACCCCCGATTTCTGTGGTTGCCGAAACCTCGTCTACCTTTTCAATTTCATGCCTGAGTTCCTGGGCAATCTGCCTGAGCTGATAATCATCGTAGCCTTCACTCCAGAGCGTCAATCCCAAAATGGGGACATCGTCTATGGCTCTGGTTTTAACCAGGGGAAAGGTCACCCCCCGGGGCATGATGTCCATGTGCTTATTGATCTCGTTATAGAGTTTTACGAAGGAGCGCTCAATATCTTCACCAACGTAAAACTGTACGATTACCATGGCCTTTTCTTCCATTGAAGTGGAATAGACATACTCTACCCCTTTGATATTGGAAATAAGTTTTTCCAATGGCTTTACCACCCTGGATTCCACCTCAGTTGGGCTTGCGCCCGGGTACCCGACAAAAATGTCGGCCATAGGCACGTCGATCTGTGGTTCCTCTTCACGAGGAATAAGAAAGGAACTATAGACCCCGATGACCATAAAAACGATCATGAGCAATACAGTCAATTTTGATCCTATAAACGCCTTTGCGATTTTACCTGCTATTCCTTCTTTCATGCTAGTAAGGCTTCTTTGTTTTTAAAAGCATTTGGTCAGGCTTATTGTACCTGAATTTTTGCTCCGTTGTATAATTTTCCCTCGGCCGAAATAATTACCCGATCCTCTGCATTCAGTCCGGATAATACGGTGACGCTGTCTCCCACAGCCCTGCCCAGTCGAATCCATCTCAGTAGTGCCTTGTCC
>JABDRK010000132.1 GCA_013041785.1 Eudoraea sp. | reverse complement strand
CATGACAGACTGTAACGAACAGATTTCACCGGCTGAATTTTTTGTTGACCTGGTATTTAAAATCCTAAAAAACGATAACAATGCCTAAGAACGTACTATCCGCCTGGCAGCGCCTGATTGGAATGCTGAAACTCGACAAGCGGGATATATATCAAACATTCTACTATGCCATTTTCGCGGGCTTTGTGAACTTGTCGCTTCCCTTAGGAATTCAGGCGATCATTAACCTAATACAGGGGGCGCAGATCAGTACGTCCTGGATCGTGTTGGTGGTGTTGGTTACCCTTGGGGTAGCTTTTGGCGGGATGCTGCAGCTGATGCAGATACGGATTATTGAAAATGTACAACAAAAGATCTTTACCCGGGCATCTTTCGAGTTTTCATACCGATTCCCAAAGATCAAAATGAGTGCACTTCGAAATTTCTATCCGCCCGAGTTGGCCAATCGTTTTTTTGATACACTTACGGTGCAGAAAGGCCTTGCCAAAATCCTGGTGGATTTTCCAGCTGCATTATTGCAAATATTATTTGGCTTGATGCTCTTGTCGTTCTACCATCCTTTCTTCATCATTTACGGAATCCTTTTGTTGATCCTGATATACCTAGTCTTTAAATTCACTGCTCAGCGCGGCTTGGAGACCAGCCTCGAAGAATCCAAAAGCAAATACAAAGTGGCACACTGGATACAGGAAGTGGCGCGCTCTATTGTGAGCTTCAAACTTTCCGGTCGTACTAACCTGGCCATGGAAAAGAATGATAAACTGGTGTCCGAATATCTGATGGCCCGGGAAAGCCACTTTAAAATCCTGGTGATCCAATTTATACAAATGATTGGGTTTAAGGTCTTGGTTACAATCGGCTTGTTGTTGATCGGTGGTATACTGGTGCTGAACCAGGAAATGAACATCGGGCAATTTGTGGCCGCAGAGATCATTATACTTTTGGTAATCAACTCTGTTGAGAAACTGATTCTCGGACTCGAAACTTTTTACGACCTCCTGACTTCCCTCGAAAAGCTGGGGCAGGTGGTGGACAAGGAACTGGAGCCACAGGATGGTGAAAAACCTTTCGCAGAGGAAGAAGGCTTTGTGGTAGAACTGGATCAGGTGAGGTACAAAGTACAGGATCGTGAGAAGGAAATCATACAGGGAGTATCTTTTTCCATCACCCCGGAATGTAGCATTTTGCTGCAGGGGAATAGTGGATCCGGTAAATCTACCCTTTTAAGACTTATCGCCGGAATTATTGAACCTTCCAGTGGTGCAATCTATGTAAATAACGTTTCCCTGAAAAGTCTTAACCTGAACTATTACCGTTCACATATCGGGAAATCCCTGGCCGAGGAATCCCCTTTTGAAGGGAGTATCCTGGAGAATATCACCTTCGGGGATAGTAATATTTCCGAGGAGGATGTCTACTGGGCACTTGAACATACTGGATTGACACAATTTGTGAAAGAACAGCCTTATGGCCTAAAAACCATGCTGTATCCGGAGGGTAAGCAAATTCCTTTTGTGATTGCTAAAAAGATTGTTCTGGCACGAAGTATTGTTAAACGTCCAAGGCTACTGATCTTAAAAGATCCACTGGATCATTTTGATAGAGAGGAGGCCCGTAGAATCATGGCTTTCCTGACAGATCCGGCTAACCCATGGGCCCTGATAGTTGTAAGTCACAATGCAGATTGGAAGAGCCAATGCGGCAGGATAATAACGATGAAAAACGGAAAAATTACTGAAGAAAGATAAGCATCATGCTCAATATATCTCCAAATAAACTAAATCAGAAGGTAGACCTTTTGCGCTATAGCTCAGCGCAGAAAGTATTCCATTCCAGGCATTACAAGCATTTCAACAGGTTCCTGCTCATATTTGCCGGCATCCTGCTGATCACCTTGTTCCTGCCCTGGACACAGACCATTTCAGGTAAGGGATTCCTGACCACTCTGAAACCAGACCAGCGTCCGCAAACCATTCAGTCGCCCATTCCGGGAAGGATTGAACGCTGGTATGTGCGGGAAGGGGACTTTGTTAAGAAGGGGGATACGATTCTCCATATCTCTGAAATTAAAAATGAGTATTTCGATCCTAGGCTCGTAGAGCGTACCGGACAGCAAATCAGGGCTAAGTCCCTGTCTGTTAACTCCTATCAGGAAAAAGTCAAGGCCCTGAACAATCAGGTTACCGCCCTTATCGAGGAACGTGGGTTGAAATTGGAGCAGTCCCGTAATAAGCTCTTGCAGGCCAAACTAAAAGTGCAAAGCGATAGTATCGATCTGGAAGCAGCTAAAACCAATATTTCCATCGCAGAGCGTCAGTACGACCGGGTTGTACAACTCGAAAGCGAGGGTTTGAAACCGGTGACCAGTGTGGAAGAAAAGCGTCTAAAACTTCAGGAGACACAGGCTAAACTGATCTCCCAGGAAAATAAGTTGCTGGCCAGCAGGAATGAAGTGCTCAATGCGCAGGTAGAGATCAATAGGGTAAAGGCCTCGTATACAGACAAAATATCCAAGGCACAAAGTGAGAAATTCACCGCAGAAAGCAATCAGTTTGATACAGAAGCTCAGGTCACCAAACTGGAAAATGAGTACACGAATTATGAAATGCGTAATAAACTCTATTTCATCCTGGCACCTCAGAATGGTTTTATAAACAAAGCCCTGAGGGCTGGTGTTGGGGAAACCTTCAAGGAAGGGGAGCAGCTGGTTGGGATAATGCCATCTGATTATGAGATGGCTGTTGAAACCTTTGTTGAGCCTATAGACCTGCCCC
>JABDRK010000124.1 GCA_013041785.1 Eudoraea sp. | reverse complement strand
CTGACTAAAATGGCAATGGCCTTTGTTCTTCTTGCCCCCAGAATCCCACAAGTGTATTACGGAACGGAAATCCTTATGGAGAATAGTAGTATACCGGAGAGTCACGGGTTAATCCGTTCTGATTTTCCCGGGGGATGGGAAAGCGACAAAGCAAATGCTTTTTCCGGATCAGGCTTGACCCCGGAACAACTTGATATGCAGGAGTTCATGAGGGAATTATTACATTTCCGTAAAGGAGAGCCTGCAATACATAGGGGAAAGACTAAACACTTTGCTCCGGAAGATGGAATCTATGTCTTGTTTCGCTACGAAAGGGAGCGAAAAGTTGTGCTAATCCTCAACAAAAACGAGCAGCCTGTTGATCTGGATTTATCCCGCTTCAGGGAGATGGCTTTGGAAGGGCAAGAGTTTCACGAGCTGCTGTCCGGGGAGGAATTTGTGTGGGATGCCAGGCTCAAACTAGGGAATAAAGGGGTCCTGATCCTGACTAACAAGAAACAATAATAAAATGCGCACATGGGCTCTTATGTTATGCTGTATATTAATTTCCTGTACCTCCAGGGAAAAAAAGACAGTTGAAAAGAAGCAAGAAAATCAAACACAATTGGAAAGGAAAAAAGTTATATATCAGGTATTTACCCGTTTGTTTGGCAATACACAATCCAACAATAAACCCTGGGGCACCCTGCAGGAAAATGGGGTTGGTAAATTTTCTGATTTTACGGAAAAGGCGTTGCAGGAAATCAGGGATTTGGGGGTAAGCCATATTTGGTATACCGGAATACCACACCATGCTGTGGTTACCGACTATGCTGAATTTGGTATTCCCGGAGACGACCCGGATGTGGTAAAAGGACGTGCCGGTTCTCCCTATGCGGTAAAGGACTATTACAATGTGAATCCCGATCTGGCTGAGGATCCTGGGCGTCGCCTGCAGGAGTTTCAGCAATTGATTGAACGAACACATAAAGCGGGCTTAAAATTGCTCATCGACATTGTCCCTAATCACGTAGCCCGTAACTACGTAGGGGCTTCAACCCCGGAAGGGAAGAAGCCTTTTGGGGCCGATGATGACGTGTCCGTTGCATACCATCGCGATAATGATTTTTACTATATCCCCAATGAGGCCTTTCAGGTACCCCACTGGCCAGATGAATACCAGCCATTAGGCGGAGATGAGCATCCGCTTGCTGATGGTAAATTTGATGAATTCCCTGCAAAATGGACGGGAAATGGCTCGCGTTTAGCACAGCCTCATTACAACGACTGGTATGAGACGGTAAAGATTAACTATGGGGTTAAACCGGATGGATCCCATGATTTTGACACCCTCCCAGAGGAATTAGCGGAGCAGGATTATAAAGCTCATTATGGTTTTTGGAAGGATAAGGATGTGCCGGGAGCCTGGAGGAAATTTCGGGATATTGCCTGGTACTGGCAGGATATGGGGGTGGATGGCTTCCGTTTTGATATGGCTGAAATGGTACCTGTCGAATTTTGGAGTTACCTAAATGCGCACATTAAGGAAAAGGATCCGGATGCGCTATTACTGGCAGAGGTTTACAATCCGGGGCTATATCGCGACTACCTGAGAAAGGGTAAAATGGACTATTTGTATGACAAAGTTGAGTTGTATGATAGTATCAAACACATTATGCAGGGTCATGGTTGGACAGACCATATTCCTGTGGTGCAAAACGGTCTGCGTGACATTGAACACCATATGCTGCACTTCCTGGAAAATCACGACGAACAACGTATTGCCAGCCCTGATTTTGCAGGGGATGCCCAAAAAGGTAAACCAGCCATGGTGGTCTCTGCTACCATAAGCACATCGCCTACCATGATTTATTTCGGTCAGGAAGTTGGCGAGCCTGGTGCAGAAAATGCGGGTTTTGGGAGCCCAACCAGGACTTCCATTTTCGATTACATCGGCGTACCTCATCACCAAAGGTGGGTGAACGACAAGAACTTCGATGGCGGCCAGTTATCGGATGAAGAAAAGGAGCTACGGGATTTTTATAAACGCCTCCTGAATTTTACCTTGAAGAGTGAGGCCCTGATGGGGGAATATGAAGAGATCCACTTTTTCAATAAAGAGCATACAGACGGTTACGATCACAGGGTGCTCGCATATGTGCGTTGGTCAGACAACGAAAAATTGATAATCATTTCAAATTTTGATTCGGGGAGAAGCTATGACATCGAGCTTAAGGTGCCAGGTCACATAATGAAGAACTGGGAACTGGAAGAGGGGAACTATGCGCTTGTGGATGCTCTTTACGGGGCTCAGAACAGCATACAAATCAAAGGAGGAATAGGGCATATTCCAATTAAGTTGGATCCCCTGCAGTCCTATATTTTCAGATTAAAAGAGTAAAGATAAATCCCATGAGATAGGGCAGCGGCTCATGGGATTTATTGGTATTGTACTTATCAGGATGCTGCGGCCTTCGGTGCTGTACTATTATAAACTATACCGATAACTGCCCCAACGATACCATAAAATACTATATCAATAATGGCTTCAACAATATGTCCTGTTAAATCCATCATCTCAGTGGTTCCATAAGTTAACAGATTGATGCCAAGTCCTATGAATATCCCAATCCAAAACCCGAAATTGAATCCTGAACCGGCACCATAATTGCCTTGTGCCCATTTCCCATAAATGGTACTCAAAGCAAAAACAGCCAAAATATTGCTGATGGCAATAATCAGCATATCCGGAGGATCTTTCATAAAACTGTTCAGGGTGTGGCTTTCAAAAAAATCTGCCGTCGCATAGCCCCAAATGGCGTAGCCCAATAAAAACATGACCACAAAACCGGCCAGTGTTGCTAGTAAATTTTGTTTTGTAAACATCGTTTAAAAATTAATTGGTTGTGAATAAGTCAAATATAGTGAAGATAATATAAGAAAACATTAAAAAATTAACATAAAAATTATATATACAGTAATATATTATGTGTTTGACACGAAAAAATTGATTCCGGTAGTTATTTTCGTTTTTAGTTCAAATTGTATTTTTGGGATTCATAAAGAATGTCATCTATGTCAAGGATTATCCTAATTGCGTTATTATTGTTTTTTGTGAGTTGTGGAGAAATGAATAAAGACTATTTGGTAATAGGACACCGCGGTGCTATGGGGCATGAAACAGAAAATAGCCTGGCTTCGGTACAGAAGGCTTTGGATCTGGGTGTTGACATGATTGAAATTGACGTATTCAGGATAAAGAGCGGGGAGATCGTGGTATTTCATGACCAACGCGTGGAACGGCTTACCAATGGTGGGGGCAATATAGAAGAGTACTATATGTATGACCTGAAAAAGCTCTTACTAGACGGCAACTACAGTATTCCAAGGTTGCAGGAAGTATTACAGCTCATTGACAATAAGGTTGCTCTGAACATTGAACTCAAAGGTGCGGGCACGGCCGGCCGGGTGGATTTTATAATGGATTATTATGTGAAAAACAGGGGCTGGTCCTGGGATAATGTTTTGATCTCCAGTTTTAACTGGGAAGAACTTCGGCGTATGCGCGAGAAAAACCCTGATGTTGCGATTGCCGTGCTTACCGAGTCCGATCCTGTTGAGGCCATCCCTGTTGCACAGGAACTGGGAGCGGTTGCCATTAACCCCAACTTCAGATCATTAAATGCGGAAAATATCAGAGAGATACATGAAGCAGGGTTCAAAATTTATACCTGGACAGTCAATGAACCTGAGGATATACAAAGTCTTATTTCCCTGGATGTAGATGGAATTATAAGTGATTACCCGGAACGGGTCCGGCAATAGGAATCAGGTTCTGTTTTCAGTTCAACAGCAGGGCCAGAATGGCGGCAAGGACAGCCCCCAAAATTGGTCCGATTACCGGGATCCAGCTATACCCCCATTGACTACTTCCCTTATCCTGGATGGGCAGGATGGCATGCATAATTCGAGGGCCAAGATCACGGGCCGGATTAATTGCAAAACCTGTTGTCCCTCCCAAACTTAATCCAATACCCCATACCACAAAGGCTACAGG
>JABDRK010000123.1 GCA_013041785.1 Eudoraea sp. | reverse complement strand
GGTATATATGGTTCGGGAAGGATTATTTGATGATGTGGACATTGCCCTGCACTGGCATCCGGCAGCATCGAATTCGGCCAGTGCCAGCGCCGCCCTTGCGAACAAGTCGGCTAAATTCCGTTTTTATGGTGTATCAGCCCATGCCGCCGGGGCTCCGGATAAGGGAAGGTCTGCTCTGGATGGTGTTGAAGCCATGAATGTTATGGTCAACATGATGCGCGAACACATCCCTCAGAGTGCTAGGATTCATTATGTAATCACGGATGGAGGAAAGGCGCCCAATGTAGTCCCTGATTTTGCTGAAGTATACTACTATGCCCGTCACGGCAAACGTGAGGTGGTGATCGATATTTTTGATCGTATTGTGAAGGCTGCGGAAGGGGCCGCTCTGGGAACGGGTACCCGCACGGATTACGAAATGATTGGCGGCACGCATGAGCTACTTCCCAATCTTACCCTGCAACGCATCATGCATGCAAACCTCAGTTTGGTAGGGGGCGTAACCTATGCTGATACAGAAAAAGACTTTGCCAATAAAATAGGGGCTACCCTGGGTGTGGATAAGGTCGACTTTGAAACGGCTTCAGCAGTGCAACCCTTCAAGGAAGTAGGCACGCCCTACGGTTCCACCGATGTTGGCGATGTAAGTTTTGCTGTACCCACAGGCGGACTGCGAATTGCCACCTGGGTTCCCGGCACCCCGGCTCATAGTTGGCAGGCCGTGGCTGCAGGTGGGACAAGCATAGGAACAAAGGGGATGATGGTAGCCGCCAAAACTTTAGCACTGACCACCATTGAATTACTTAAACGACCTGAGATCGCAAAAAAGGCAAGGGAAGAATTTGAAGAAAAGCGAGGAGAAAATTTCGTCTACATCCCCCTGTTAGGTGATCGGAAACCCGCCCTTGACTACAGAAAATAGGTAAGGAGAAAAAGACAGCTGGGTTTTCTTTTTTAATTAGCTGTAACATTCAGCGATTACAGGCTACTAACCAGTATAGGACTACCAACCCGCGAAGTGAATAAGGAACTGGAGCACAAATTTGTGACTGAACTGGAGAACAATCAGAATATTGTTCACAAGGTCTGTACGCTTTATACCCATGACCGGGATTCCCATAACGACCTCTTCCAGGAAATTACAATACAATTGTGGAAGGCCTATCCGAAATTCAGGGGAGATTCCAAATTCAGTACCTGGATGTATCGCGTAGCGCTGAATACCGCCATTACCTTATACCGGAAATCCAAAAAAAGGGTCAATACGCAGGACTATGACTCTGTTATATACAAGATTAAGGCTGAAGAATACGATGAGACCGAGGAAAATCAGCTTAAACTCATGTATAGGGCCATAAAACAACTGGGGGATATTGACAAGGCACTGGTCTTTCTTTACCTGGAAGAAAAGGACTATTCGGAGATTTCAGAAACCCTTGGGATCACCGAAGTAAATGCCCGGGTGAAAATGAACCGTGTGAAAAATAAATTAAGAACCATTCTCAATCCATAAGACTATGATGGACGAACTGGAATTGTTGAAAAAGGATTGGCAGAAGAAAGAAGAGCACCTGCCCAAACTGAGCTATGATGATATCTATAATATGATCTGGAAGAAATCTTCTTCTATTGTAAAATGGATATTTTACATCAGTATTATCGAATTCGTCTTCTGGGCAGCAATCAACCTGTTAAACTACAGTGAGGAATCCCGTGAAATGGAAAGGGCATGGAACATAGCAGATCTGTCTACCGGGATAACGATTATCAACTATGCGGTCCTGATCTTTTTCATATACCGCTTTTACCAGAACTACAGGCAAATTACGGTTACAGATTCTTCGAGGAAACTCATGAAATCGATCCTGAAAGTGAAACGGACAGTCACCCAGTATGTCTGGTTCAATATTGGGATATTTTGTGTTTCCCTGATGCTACTCTTATACGGTTCCCTTACCTATGGGGAAGAAGGCCAAAAAATTATTGAAGCCGCTTCAAAGGCAGGTAATGAAACGCTTTTCTGGATTATGCTGGTGGGCCTCTGTATAATTATCATAGGCATTATCCTAATTCTCATCTGGCTCTTTTACAGATTGCTTTACGGCATACTGCTAAACCGGCTTCGCCGGAATTACGGAGAATTGAAAAAACTTGAAGTTTAGTTTTTCTTTTTGGATTTGGTACGCCATTTACGGTTAAGGTGCTCCTCCTCATAAGCAAGGAGTTCCTCCTCAGGAATGACTTTCAGGAAAGAAGGGTGTTGTTCGATGGCATATTCCAGCTTTTCAATTATGGCATCAACGGACTCATTGTCATAATCAATTTGCAACGGTTCCTTGATGACCAAATGCTGTAATATGCCCTTTTTCTTAATGAATAATCCTTTTTTGTCGAATGAACGGCGGAAACCGTCTATCACCACGGGGACTACAAGGGGTTTATATTTTTTGATAATGTGTGCCGTCCCTTTTCGCAAGGGTTTCCAGGGGGTGGTTGTACCTTGCGGGAAAGTAATCACCCAACCGTCATCCAGCGCTTTTCCGATATTGCTGATATCGCTCATTTTAACCTGTCGCTGTACTTCCTGCCCGTCGGCACGCCAGGTGCGTTGAATACTAATAGAACCGGCATAGGCCAATATCTTGGTCAATAGGCTCTTTTTCATGGTTTCCGCAGCCGCCACATAGTAAACATTGAGTTTTGGCCTCCACAGGT
>JABDRK010000113.1 GCA_013041785.1 Eudoraea sp. | reverse complement strand
GTCCTGGATTTTCCCAGAGGTTTTTCAAAAACCATATCGCCCATAAAAGTTAGCCCGAATATATTCTGGTTTTGCGGAATACGAATCCAGGTGCTATTTTCATTGGACTGGGTGTCAAAGCGGTAGCTGTTAAAACGCCATTTGGTTTCCCCCTCTCTGAATTTAAACGAGGTGAGAGGAATCACCATTTCCGAGGTATAGTAGTCATCGTAGATATGAGAGTTTCCTTTCCACTTCACGTCCCAGGAAATGGTGAATCCTCTATTGTCGAGGCCTCCTCCCGAAACCAGTCCCTCACGCCTTACGCCATAGGGATTGGTCCCGAAAAGAAAAGCATTGTTCCCATCGTTAAACGTGTCGAATAGTAAAGTAATGTTGTCGCTGTTTCCGGCCCGGAAATCCCGCTTCAGGGATTCCACGGCATAATTGCGGCCTGCGGTGTAAACGGTAATACCAACATATAGATTTTTGTCATCATACAGCATCTTAATGTCGGTTTGCTTAACGGCCTGAATGGAATCCACAGGAAAGTATTCCCAGAAATCATGTGCACTTTCGGCAGCAAACCATATGGGTTCGTCCATAATCCCGTCAGGAACGATGGCTTCGTCTATATGTTTAACAGTAAATGATTTGTAATTATCCTGTCCGATAAGGGCAGAGGAAATAAAAACAAATGCCAGACAGCATACGGTTCTGATCATTTTGGTCTCCTTAGTCAGCGGTGCCAAATTTAACAACTTATACCGTTAAAAAAATCCCAAAGTTTAGCTGGGTATTACTGCGTATTTATTGGTTTTCACCTATGAATTTAGCGATGGCTGTTAACAGGGCAGGGGACAGAGGCACATCGGGTTGCATATAAGCCTGCTGATTTTCTGCCATGGAATTAACTTCCTTGAGCACATGATTTAGCTTGGGTATGATTTCCAGCTGTGATCCCGGTAAGGCCGCATGCAATAACTGAGCGTCTTCCGGGCTTATTTGAATGTCCGCATCCCCATTAATGATTAAGGTTGGTACTGTGACTTTGCTTATTTCCAGAGCCGGGTCCAGGACGGCATATCCTTTCAGGAATTGCTGATTCTGGGGGGCAAATACCTGAAACAGCATGGGGTTGATGCTGGCAATGGTATCGGTTTCCTGCAGTTCTGAAAAGTGTTGTGCTGCAATTTCGCCCAATTCCGGACTCTGAGCAGTTATTTGTTCAACGATCTTTTTGTCAATTGGAACTCCTGGTCCAGCTAATGAAATATACGTCTTTACTTTTGGGCTCAGGCTTAGCATCCCTACCAGGGAACCCTGGCTGTGCCCGATAACATGCAGGGAACTGAAACGGGAATCCGACGCATATTTTTCTATGGCCAGCCGGGTATCATCAACCAGGTGTGAAAAACGGATATTCTTTAGCTTACTAAGGTTTGCAATTACAGAAGTACGCTTGTCATAGCTGTAAAAACCAATTCCTCGAACATTCAGGCTGTCCCGTAACGTTTTGATATAAGCCGACTGTATAAGGGTTCCTGCCTGGTTTCCATCCCGGTTGACATTGCCCGAACCCTGGATGAATATAACCAGGGGCAGGGGCTTCTGTACATCCGGATAGCTTAGGGTGCCCGGAATTAAAATATCGCCGTTAGACATGGCGATTTCTTCACTAAGGATTTCCTGCGCACTCGCCTGAATCAGGAAGAAACAAAAAAGGATGCGTACTAATTTCAATCGATAGGGGTTTAGCAGATTTAACCAATTGAAGGTAAAAATTTAAATGCGATTATGCCCACTGATGCCGCGAAATCTCTATTTTTGATCATTCAATAAACGCCTATGAAACGTCTAATTATATTGTGTCTCCTTTCCACTAGTCTTACTTATGGAAATGCTGAATTCTGGGGAAAAACCGGGCATCGGGTGGTTGGGGAAGTAGCTCAGAAATATCTCACCGGAAAAGCCAAGCGCAAAATCAAAAAACTGTTGAAAGGGCAAACCCTGGCGGAAGTAGCCAATTACGCGGATGCCATTAAATCAGACAGAAGCTATGATGCATTTATGCCCTGGCATTATGTGAATTTTGCCCCGGATCAGGAGTACAGGAATATTACGCCCAGTCCTGAGGGAGATGTGGTTATGGGTATTTTACGGTGTAAGGCCATCCTGGAAGATGAGAACCGCAGTGAGGCCGATCACATCTTTTACCTGAAGATGTTGATTCATCTGGTGGGCGACCTCCACCAACCCATGCACGCAGGCAGAGCCGGGGATCGGGGAGGCAATGATATTCAGATACAATGGTTTGGAAACGGGAGTAACCTGCATCGCCTGTGGGACACCAACATGATAAATCATTACGGCATGAGCTACATGGAACTTACCCAAAAAGTAGATAAGCTTAACCGGAAGGAACGAATGGCCCTGCAGCAGGGTGATGTGTACACCTGGGTAGAGGAATCCCAGGATATAGCCAATGAACTCTATGATTCCGTTGAGGTAGGGGAGAAATTAGGGTATTCCTATAGCTACAAATACTGGGATACTGTAGAACAACAGTTACTAAAAGGGGGGGTGCGTCTGGCTGCGGTCCTCAATGGTATTTTTAAATAGGACTAGCGTTTCGAAATGCGATTCCCGGAGATCTGCCGCTGTCTCGTACTTTTAAACCGATCTACTTGGTTATCCCTCAATTTACTGTGTTTGGTCTTTCGGCCCTGAACCCGTTTTCTCCACATTCGGAAACTACTGGGCTTCATGTTGTTACGCATTAAGCCAATGGTTTCTTGCTCGCTGATTCCAAACTGATAGGCAATCGCCTCAAATGGGGTGCGGTCTTCCCAGGCCATTTCGATAATACGATCGAGTTCTTTTAGGGTGAAATCTTTCTTCATAGCGGGGCAAAGATAGGGAATATTTAGGGTGTGTATATAGATGTCAAACAGGTATTTGAACGTAATCAACTGGTTATTAATCTATTAAAATTGATGCTTGTGTATTACTTTGTTAATTTAAAGGTAACTATGAGGAGATTAATACGCTTACCCACGTATTAAAGGCAGTAGTTTAGGTGAACATCTGTGGGTAGTAAAAAATCGGTTTGGATACAGACCGATTTTTTATTGGATCACCCGGAAGGTCAGATTAATACGTTCGCCAATTGGTCGATTGGTTTTCGGGATCTGATGCAGCCAGTGATGCTGGGTAGGTCCCTGCATCAATAACAGGCTGCCATGCCCCAATTCCAATTTGTGTTTCAGGTTTTTATTTTCCCTGTGCTTCAGGTGAAAATAACGTGCCTCCCCCAGGGAAACGGAGGCAATGACCGGATTTTCTCCAAGCTCCTTTTCATTGTCGGCATGCCATCCGTTGCTGTCCCGTCCATCCCGGTACAAATTCAAAAGACAGGTGGTAAAACGGGTACCACACAGGGCTTCGACCTTTTCCTTGATGTCTCTAAGCAAGGGAGTAAGAGGAATGGGGTGCATGGTAAGGTTGGAATAGCGATAGGGCTTATTGTTATCAGCGTACAATGCAGTGAGTCGGGGTTGTGGATACACCTTGCCAAATACGCGTATATCGTCTTGTCTCCAGGGGGTTTCCTTCTTTAATTGCTCAAAATAACCACTGGCCCGTATTGTTTCTATAAAACCGGGAATATACCGGATATCGCTATCGGGTAATTCGAGTTTTATTTCGCTTTCCACAGATGAGGGCATTACTGTAATACTTTTTTGAGACTATTCCGGTATTCAGAAGGGCTTTGTCCGGTAAAAGCCTTGAAGGATTTATTAAAATGGGAAAAATTGTTGAATCCGCTTTCAAAACAAACATCGCTTATGCTCAGCGGTTGTTCTGCCAGCAGTTTGGAAGCGTGTACCAGCCGGTATTCATTTACAAATTGGACAAAGGTTTTATTTGTAATTTTCTTGAAATACCGGCAAAAAGAAGGAATGGTCATACTAGACAGATCTGCGATGGTTTTTAAGGGGATGTCTTCCTTAAAATTGGATTTTACATAGTTGAAGATCAAATTGATGCGGTCATTATCCTTGATCTCGGTTTCCATGTAAAAGCCCTCTGCATTGAGCAGCTTCATCTCCTTGGAATGGCTGAGGTCGTTTAAGATACTGAGGATAGATAGCAGGCCTCGAAAATCAGATTTTCCTTCCATGGCTTCCATTTTTTCCCCGACCAGGTCTTTAGTTTCCCCGTGGAATGCGATTCCGCTCTTGGCAATCTCAAATAAGGACTGGATTCTTTTCATTTCCGGGATACTGAAAAAGTCATTTCCCAGGAAATCTTTTTTCATCTGAATAACCGTTTCGCTCTTGTTTCCGGTAAACTTGTCTGTAAAGCCACAGTGTGGCAGATTACTGCCAATAAGGATAAGGTCTCCGTCTGTGTAGCAGGAAACATGGCTGCCTATTTGTCGTTTTCCGGCACCCCCGTTTATATAAACCAGTTCAATTTCAGGATGGTAGTGCCAATAATTGTCCTTATTGTTTTTGGCCGAATCAAATTTTTGGTAGGTGTACGAATGACCAAAACTGGGCTCTATAGCTTCAAATGCAGGTTTGTACTGTTTCATTTCTTTCTGATTGATAAGGTAAAATTACCCAACCTCCAATTCACACTTGTTTGCAAAATTAACAAGAATATGTGCTATATTAACCTATAGGGCTAAGTTAACTTTTTTTTAAGGTAAAATAATACAGAAATTGGAAAATCCACATGTAGTTGGGTAGTGATTTCCGAGCGATGTTTGTACTGTAATTTGAAATTAGCTGTTTAAGAAACAATTAAAACAGAAGCTATGATTAAACAATTGAGAAAACAAAGCCCGGAGAATCAAGGACTCATCCTTTATGTTTCTCTGAATGCAATAACAATAGCACTTGTTTCCGCTATCATCGTATTTGCATTATAATCTGAAATCAAAAAAAAAATCAATAAATCAAAAAACGAAGTATTATGAAAGCAATTGTAAGAACAACCACAGTTCTGGCCTTTATGTTTGTTGCAGCAACAGGCCTGGCCAATGAAAACAGAAACGGTACTAAAGTTTCTGAGGTAGAACGTCTCACAAAAAAAGAGACTACGCGACCTGTCTTTAAAAAGAAAGGAGATGTACTTTACATGAACCTGTTAAACCTTGATCTTGAGAAAGTTAAAATCAGGGTGTATGACAGCAATTATCGCTTGGTATTCGGTGAAGTCATCAAAGGAGAACTTGTTATTCAAAAAGCATTCAACTTTGAAAAAGCCTACGAAGACAATTACACAGTGGTTATAAAAGACAGTGAAGGTACATACAAAGAAAATTTAGAAGTGAAGTAATCGCTAAAACCAGAAAAATTAAGGGGCTTTTATTAGCCCCTTTTTTTATAGGTATCGCTTAAGCTTGTTTTTCTTCTTTTCGGGCAGTGCAGGGGTGTTGAGAATTAATTCCAGAAGTTTTGGATCCTTTTCACGGGCATAGAGAAAATCAAAAAAATCTTTTACCGTAAGACTGCTATCGGATTGTATTTTTAAAATCAGCTCATCCCCTTTACACACCTTTCCCTCTTCGAGGACCCGGACATAAACTCCGGGATACCCGTGGTCTATAAATTGCGATATTACTTTCTGATCACCAAATTTAATACCCAGTTTGTAGCAGGGCTCCCTGGGTTGTGACACCTCTACCAGGGCTTCCCCAATTTGAAAGATGTCCCCAATGCGGATTTTCGACTCATCCATACCGGAAATACTCAGATTCTCCCCGAACATTCCCCAGTCCCAGTCCAAAAGGGGATACTGAGCTTTCCAAAAGTCATAGTGGTCGGCAGAAAAGAGGTAACAGGCTTTGTCAACACCCCCGTGAACACGGCGATCGGCTACAGCATCCCCGCTGACCCCTTCTTTTCCCAGAAAAATTGCCTTATCCACAGCTGCTTTGTAGATTCCCGTGTATTCTTTTTTGCCTTTCCATTCAATTAAGGCAGGTTGGGCGATGTTGGCAGCTATTACATGCATTTAATAAAAGTAAAAAACCGCTGCCTATTGGGGCAACGGTTCCTGATCTTTTTTGATATGAAGATTATTCTTCTTTTTCTAATTTCTTGGTCAGGTTAAAGCCCACAAATAGGCCAATTCCTGCCATCAGGAATATGGTTCCCGGATAAGCTACCTCTTCGTCGACCCCCATTATTACAAGCATAGAAGCCATGAAAACGGCAATTCCGATACTTATAAGGATCAGGGACAGGTTTAAGATCAAAACCTTCCAAAAGGGTGCACTTCTTCGATTCTTGCCCGAGAAAAAGATACTGGCGTCGGCTCCTTTTTCAATAAGTGCCAGCCGTTCTTTATTGCGGGTTGAAAAGTACAGATAGAATACGCCAAAGATGGCTCCAAATATTAAGGCTACAATTATTATTTCTCCTCCCATGTTGTTTTTCTTTTTAAATTATACATTGGTTTTCACTCCGTAAGACCTCCTTTTTTAGAAAAAGGTTACACGGTTTCCATATTTTTTTGCAAACCCTGTAACCTGGAAGGCCTTGTGGGCGTCAAATGAGTCAAATGAGCCATTTTTCAGACCAACAGCTTATAACAGGGCTTGTGCAGGGCGACCGTATCGCGTTTAAGGCGTTTATTGATCGCTATAAGCATATGGTCTATACCCTGGCTATGCGCGTGTTGAGAAATAAGGAGGATGCTGAGGAAATTGCACAGGATACCTTTATTAAAGCCCTTCAATCCATAAACGGTTTTAAGGGCGAAGCTAAACTATCGACCTGGGTCTATAAGATAGCTTACCACAAGTGTCTGGATTATGTGAAAAAGAATAAAAGAAGGCCTCAAACCGATTCATGGGAGTGGCAGGACCACGATCGCATCACCGCTTCGGAAGAGGAGTGGGATATATTAGAAGCACAGGAAAAGCGGCAAATAATTAACCGGGCATTGGCACGATTACCTGGTGACGATGGGGTGTTATTAACCCTCTTTTATTTTGAAACTTTTTCTTTAAAAGAAATTTCAGGGATCCTGGACCTTTCCCTGAATACTGTTAAAGTCAGATTGCACAGGAGCCGTAAACGTTTGGCCGGCATTTTGGGAAAAATGATGGATGAACAAACAATTTCAATGTATGGAAAAAAGTGAAGACAAAAATTGGGAACGATTTGTAGATAAGGCCATGAAGGAAGCCACCCTGGAATCCCCTGCTGCTGATTTTACTGATAAAGTAATGTTGTCCATAGAATCGCGTCAGGCACAGCAAACTACTGTGGCCTATCAACCCCTGATATCGCGGACAACATGGATCGTGATCGCAACCATTACATTTGGGTTATTGGGGTGGACTGTAGTCACGGGTACTTCATTTGAATTAAGCTGGATCCCAGCTCTAAATGACTATTTTAGTATCAGTACCGCTTGGGAAGGGATTAAATTCCCTTCACTCAATTACACCTCGCTTTACAGTTTGGGGGCTTTTGCACTCTTTGTATGTGTGCAGCTTTTTGTTATGAAGCGTCGCTTTGATCATCGTTTCAAGCTACATTGAACGTTCCAGGAATTCCTGCAATTTTTTATGGTCACGCAGGTCTTTGTCGTACCAATGAGTCTTTATGCCTACTGCGGCTGCACTTGCCACCGCATCTGCATTGTGTTCAAAATAGACGGTATCTTCAGCCTTAAGTTCATAGGCTTTTAATAGACATTCGAAGTAATATGGGTCTGTCTTGTCAGGATGATGACTCATTGAGTACAGGGGATAGGGTAAATTAACCATGCCAAAGGCTGCCTGTTCTTCTTCGTTGGCATTGGTAACGATAATCTTGGGGTTGGGAAAACGGTCCAAAAGAGCCATTATTTCAGGGTCAATACCGGATTCGGTAATAAAAGTGTTCCAGGCGTCTACGAGTATTGTTTTCATGGATTGGATCTCGATTAAAGCGTTAAGTAGCTATATGCCCAGTACATAAGCACAAATTGTAAGGGAAGCCTTAAGATCAGAATCCATCGGGGAATTCCTGCAGCGGCTTCTTTTGATTTGAGCATATGCGTATGAACCGATAGAAAAAGAACCAGCATCCCCATAATGCCATAAAGTCCCCAATTCTTCAACGCGGGGAAGAACAGCAAGGCACCAAGGCCAATTTCCAATATTCCGGTCAGCATTACCAGTTTCCCGGGTGAGGGGTAATGCGGTGGCATGACCCGGAGATACCATTTGGGTTTAATAAAATGGCCTGTACCCGCAACGATATAAAAAATGGCCATTAAATAATAGTGCCAGGGATAGTTCATATCCTAAATATAAAAAAAGGCTGCTTGGAATAGCAGCCTTTGATCAGGAATATCCTGTGATTATTTCACCATATCGTAACTCCGTTGGATGAACTTGGTCAATTCTTCCCCTTTCAGGAGTCCTTTGGACAGGCGTGCTAAATCTAAGGACTGATTAATCAATCGCTCTCGTTTTTTTGCCGTTTTGGTATTCAGGATTTCGCTAACCAGCGGATGGTTGGCGTTGACCACAAGGTTGTACATGTCGGGCATATTACCCATGCCAAACATCCCGCCTCCGGTTTGCTGCATTTCTTTCATCCTGCGCATAAATTCCGGTTCGGTAATGATAAAAGGTGCTGCCTCGCTGTCCAGAGACTCCATTTGCACCACAAAACCCTTATCCGTAATTACTTCCTCAATGTTGGTTTTGAGCTTTTCCTTTTCCTCATCCGAGAGTTTACTGATTTGGGTATCTTCTTTTTTGATAAGGTTATCCAAATGATCTGCATCCACCCGGGCGAAGGATAGTTTTTCCTTGCTGGTCTCCATTTTTTGCATAAGGTGACCTACAATTGGTGAATCCATCAGTAAAACTTCATAGCCCTTCCCCTTGGCCGCTTCGATATAGCTGTGCTGTGCTTCAGTGTCTGAAGCATAGAGGATTACAAGTTTATCATCCTTGTCGGTTTGCTGTTCCTTGATTTTATTTTTTAACTCCTCAAACGTGTAAAAATCACCATCTACGGTAGGGTAGAGGGCAAATTTCTCAGCCTTTTCAAAGAACTTCTCTTCGGAAAGCATACCGTATTCAATGACGATCTTGATATCATTCCATTTCTTTTCAAAGTCTTCCCTGTTGTTTTTGAAGAGGGAATTTAATTTATCAGCAACCTTCCTCGTGATATAGGAAGAGATCTTTTTCACCGCACTGTCGGCCTGCAGGTAAGAGCGGGATACGTTTAGCGGAATATCCGGGGAATCAATAACCCCTCTTAGCATGGTGAGAAATTCAGGAACAATCCCTTCTACATTA